>JAUYQE010000009.1 GCA_030695605.1 Nanobdellota archaeon | reverse complement strand
ATTTGAATTCTATCAGGTAGATGGAATCGTGGTTGATCCCCATGCAAATCTCAAGCATCTCAAAGGATATCTTACCCAATTTTACAGAAAGATGGGCTACCCTAAAGTACGCATGCGCCCCGCCCATTTTCCCTACACGGAACCTTCTTTGGAAGTTGATGTCTTTCATCCGGTCAAAAAAGAATGGGTCGAGCTCGGCGGAGCCGGCATCTTCCGTCCGGAAGTGGTCAAGCCGCTCTTAGGCTTCGACTGCCCCGTCTTGGCGTGGGGGCAAGGGATGGGACGGATCATCTCCGAATACTGGAGCATCACCGATATCCGCGACTTAAACAAAAATGATCTTAAAAAAATCAGAGAGATGAAATTGTGGTTGAAATGAAATGCCCTCAATAACCTTAAACAAAGCGGTCTTTGAACAGCTCGTCGGAAAAAAGCTGCCACTCGA
Source organism: Nanobdellota archaeon (assembly GCA_030695605.1). Taxonomy (GTDB): domain Archaea; phylum Nanobdellota; class Nanobdellia; order Woesearchaeales; family GW2011-AR9; genus JAUYQE01. Next base: position 2,498 of record JAUYQE010000009.1, on the reverse strand, counting down.
CGAGCTAAAAGACCGTATCAGTATGCTCGGAACGGATCTTGAAGATATCAAAGATAATGAAATTCACGTTGAAATCTTCCCCAATCGCCCTGACATGCTGTCCGAGCAGGGCTTTGCACGGGCTTTCAGTTCTTTCATTGGCGTGAAAACAGGTTTACGTAAATATACGGTTAAAGAAAGCGGCTATAAAGTTATGATAGATCTTTCGGTTACTATGCGCCCGTACACGGCCTGTGCGATTGTCAAGAATCTCACTTTCAATGATGAAAGTCTGCGCCAAATTATCCAGCTCCAGGAAAAACTCGCTACGACTCATGGAAGAAACAGAAAGAAATCTGCGTACGGGATTTATCCATTACAGCATATTACTTTCCCCATCTTGTATGGAGCTAAAGACCCAAAGACTGTAAGATTCAAGCCTCTCAGTTTTGAAGAAGAAATGCCAGCTTCAGAAGTGATGGAGCTTCATCCCAAAGGAAAAGCCTACCAGCATCTAACGGAGGGCTGGAAAAAATATCCTTTCTTCATTGATGCCAAAAATAAAGTGATGTGCATGCTTCCTTTTACCAATTCTAATGATACCGGAAAAGTAGATGAAACCACCACCGAAGTATTCGTGGAATGCACCGGAACAGACTTCTTCAATGTTGAAGTGGCTTTGAATATTATCACTACTGCTCTGGCAGATATGGGTGGGGAGATTTATTCTTTAAAATTAGACTATCCTGACGGAACCAAGATAACTCCAAATCTGACACCACAGAAAATGAAACTAGACTTGCCATACATCAACAAACGACTAGGCTTACAACTCTCAGGAGCAGACGCTGGAAAACTCTTAGAACGCATGGGCTACGGCTTCCAGAACGGCGAAGTGCTCATTCCTGCCTATCGCGCTGATATTCTCCATCAAGCTGACCTCATGGAAGATATTGCCATTGCCTACGGCTACGAAAATTTTGAAGCGATCATTCCGAACGTCGCTACCATCGGTCAAGAAGATGCTTTTGAGAAATTCCTGCGGAAAGTTCGTGAACTCCTCATCGGACTGCAGCTGCTTGAAGTGAAGAATTACCATCTGAGCACCAAAGAAGAGTTAACGACGAAAATGAACGTTACTGACGAAGCACGGTCAAATGATGCCCCTCTTCGCCTGAGGAACGCGCTCGGCGAGCACAACCACTTGCGAAACTGGCTCCTGCCCAGCGTCTTGAAAAATCTGGCGGAAAACCAGCGCCATGAATATCCACAGAACCTCTTTGAGATTGGGCGAACGTTTAGGAAAGATGCCAGCACGGAAACCGGCATCGGCGAACGGGAACATCTCACGATTGCTTTATGCCATGACAAAGCCGACTTCACAGAAATGCGGCAGGTGCTGGATGCTTTGCTGCTGGCTTTGGGCGTCGATGGAAAAGTGAAAGAAAGCGCCCATCCCAGCTTCTTGGAAGGCCGCTGCGCGGAGATTATTGTTAATGGCAAGAACGCCGGCTTCTGGGGGGAGTTGCATCCGCAAGTGCTGGGGAACTGGGATTTATTGATGCCTGTGATGGGATTAGAGCTGGATGCAGAAGCGCTGTTTGCCGCTGTTCAGTTCTGATAAAGAGGTTCAATTTTTCGCGGGGTGAAAAATGTAGCCGGCACCCGTACTAATTTTTTTTCGTGGGGGGGATATTGTTCTAAAAAAGAGCGGAGCAGCCACTGTTTGACAATGCGCCCTTCGTAGGGCTTCTCGGGTATCTTATTGACCGCCAAGCGGCCTTCGCTTATCAGGCGCTCGTACGCCTTCTGAAAAGCGGAACAATCGCCAGAGAGCGCAAACTGTTCAAAGTCTTCATTCTTAAAGTAAGAAAAAGGAAAACCGTGAGAGAACTCTATTTCGAGACTGCAGCCAATAGGCGCCTCCTCATGCATAATCAGATTGTACAAAGCCTGGGCGTTAACATACAGCCCGGGAAGTGAAGCTCCTTCCACAAACCTTCTATTGTCCCAGCTATTCTTCCACAGCTCCTGGACATCGCTTTCAACCACGAGCTCCAGGCTCTTATACCGCTCCGGCTCCATCTCCAGCTCTATGCCGGCAAGCTGCTCGGGCAAGAGGACGCACTCTTCCAAATCAATGCCGTTCCCTAGAAAAATAAGCGCCGCATCGGCTTCAATAGTAATGGTGTTATCGTATACTGCAGTCATATAATCACCCACCAGTTTAATACAGAGAAGAGATACTTTATAAACATTCCTTGAGAAAATTACTTCTTTTTCTCGGCTGCTTTCTGCGTTTCTGGTAGTGGCTTCTCGGCAGCGGCTGCTCTCTTCACTTTCTTCTGCTTCCTCGGCCTCGGCGCGGTCTCCTTTGCTTTGCGCTCCCATACCGGCCAGCCGGATTTTTCAAAGGCCTTTTTCACGTCCTCGTGAGATGCTTTCTCCCGCAGCTCCAGCGCCTGTGCCAACGGCTCCAGATGCTTGAGATTGACTTTCTTACGGCGAACATTGCCGTC
>JAUYQE010000128.1 GCA_030695605.1 Nanobdellota archaeon | reverse complement strand
ATCTCCAGGAATGATGATGAGCGGCTCACAGGCGGGAATGATCTTCATCATGTCTGTTCCTGCTTCATATGCAGTGCCCGTGCAGGAATCCAGCCAGTGATCAAAGAGGCGCAAACGGTCAGCCAGAGAACGCTGGGCGCCAGACGCATCATGTTCCGTATTGAAGTCGGTAACGCGCGCCAGCAGGTCCTCGTGGAAGGTTAACGAACGATAGATTTGCGTTCCGTCTGCCCGAGTGAATACGGGATGCGGGCTGTTGGGTTCTTTCGCACACGCTTCTCGCAGGGCTTGGGTGCCTAAAACGTAGGTAGACTTCTTTGGCATCAGAATAATCTGCCCATCAATACTGCGGAGATCCGAGCTTCCACCACGAGAGTAGTGTTCTGCTTTTCTCTTTACTTCTGCAATGACTTCTGCTACCGTTTCCGGCTTCTTTTTTGGAGGAGTTATTTCCCTTCCGGTGTATCCTTCAAAAATAAGCAATGGAACTTGCTTCCTTTCCAGCGCTTCTGCAAGCTGTTCATCGTTTAATTTGTCCCAGCCTTTCGCTTCCACAACAGCTTTGAAGCTTAGCTCATACAGCAGCTTGAAATCGTCTGGGTAGCGAAGTTTGGCTGCTGCCTGCAATTCGTTCTGCAATTCTTTGATGCGTCCGGTTAAAAGCCCACCAAAGCGAATTGTTGGGGGGGCTTTCTGTTCCGAAGAGCCATATGCTTCGTAAGCAAGATGATACAGCCGGGAAGCAGTACGCTCCAGCTCTTCCTCCAGTGTCTGTGCTTTTTGCGCTGCTTCTTTCTCAAAAGCGTGCACGAGCGCGTCCAGATGCTTTCGAATTGAAGTTCGGACTTCCCGCTCCCAGGCAACCGGATCACCAGACCACACATTGGCGCTTTCGATGACAATATCAGAAGAACGGTGATGCGCAACCGGAATTTTCTGATGCAGAGGAACAGCAGTAATGTATTGGCGCAACAGATCAGCCATCTGCGCTTGAGAAATAATAAGACCCTGCAGGTGGTCAGGGCACAGGAGCTCGTCCAGGGAAGGGGTGCCATAAGGAAAATACTGCGAACGAATGCCCCAGAGCATGTTCTCCGCTGCGACAGCGACGTGTTCTACTTCTTCCAAGAAAGTGGTTTCTTTTCGGGGAGGAAATTTCTCTTCCACCAATCCCTCTGCAATAGGTACAGCCATACTACTCAAAAAATAGCGTTCTTTAAAAAACTTGCTATCTGGTGACTACTTTTAAGTAATATTTATAAAAAAGCGAGCATTTAGCACCCTCATGGAACCCTGCATCCTGCTCCGCTATGGGGAAATTGGATTAAAGAGCAAACGCACCCGCGGGCATTTTGAAAGCCTGTATGTGAAAGCTCTGGAAGATGCGCTGAGAAAACAAGGCGTCAAGCAGTGGAAGCTCAAGAATTATGGCGGGCGCTTCGTGCTTTTTACGGCAGAGCCGGAAAAGATTACCGACATCCTGCAGCGCCTTCCCGGCATTCAGAGTTTTTCTGTGGCGAAATACTGTTCCTTTTCCGACAAAAAAGATGTACTGGAAAAAGTGTACGCCTATGCAGCACCGCTTATCACGGGAAAAACCTTTTGCGTCCGGGTGCGCAGAGTGGGAAATCATACTTTTACTTCGCAGGAGCTGGAGCAGGAAGCGGGAGCAGTTCTCTATCCGCACAGTGCCGGAGTGCAGCTCCAGAAGCCAGAAGTGCTGCTGTCACTCGAAGTCCGCGGGCAGGATGCTTTTTTCTCGACGAAAACTCTGTTTGGCCTGGGAGGATTGCCGCCCACCAGCTCCGGCAAGGTGCTGCTGCTCTTCTCCGGAGGCATCGATAGTCCGGTTGCGGCGTATCACCTGCTGAAGCGGGGCTGCCAGGTGGATTTCCTGTTCATCAACCTGCTGGAAGAGAAAGCGCTGAATGATGTGGCCCGGGTGTATAACTACTTAATTTCCCAGTACGCGTTCAGCTACACGCCGCGCTGTTTCGTCGTTCCGGCAAGAAAACTGGTGGAAAAGATACGGAAAGATGTACCCCAACGCTTACGGCAATTAGCGTTGAAGACGTGTTTCTACAAAATCGGAGAGCAACTCGCCAAAAAAGATGGTGCGTTAGCGATTGCCACGGGAGAAGCGCTGTCCCAGAAGTCCACGCAAACGTTAGAAAGCCTGCAGTTCCTGGAACAGGTAAAAACCCTTCCCGTGCTGCGGCCGCTGCTGAGCTTCGACAAAATAGAGATCACCCAGCTGGCGCAGAAGATCGGCACACTCGCGGCGTCAGAAAAAGTCAAAGAATATTGCAATCTCTCCGAAGGGCCCGTCGTGACCAAGCCGAATATAGCCTTGCTTCAGAAAATTCCTGATCTGACGATGGAGATCCAAGAAGCGGTAACGGCGCAGCAGTCTTTTACGGGATTTCTGCCTTTCGAAGAGGAAGAGCCTATTTCTTTTTCCGCAGAACAGGAGTCGGGGCAGGAACTTATTTGCGTCGATGTCCGCCCACAGCATCAACAGGAAGCAGCACCATTACCGACGGAGCTGTCGAAGCCGTATCCTTTTGTGCTGGAAGAGCTGGATGCTTTTCAGAAAGATAAACGCTACCTTTTCATCTGCGATTTTGGGGTGCAGAGCGAGCAAGTAGCTTTCTTGCTGCGAAAGAAAGGGATTACCGCCGCAGGAATCAGCGTGCCCCATTTCCTCAAGTATTTTCAGAAAGCGGCTCCGCAGCAGCAAACAGCAGGAGGATAAATAATGGTTGAATGGAAACAAAACCTAAGCCGCCGATCGTTTCTCGAACAGGCGCTCTTAGGTAGTGGAGCTGTTCTTTTACCGACTGGATGTGCACTCCCGACAGTTCAAGAGGAGCGTTATGCCTCTCTTCTTTCCGAAGAACAGCGCCAACAGATCATCGCCACGTGCTTTCCCGTCAGCGTGAAGCATCGGTATCAGATTGAAGGAACTCCTCTTCAATATGAACTCGAGCCTGTGGAAGGAACGGCTACGCTTTTTTCCGTGCGAGGAGATACTGCATACTTCCTTACCAACCATCATGTCGTCAATCCCCCTACGCCGGAAGACGTGCTGCTCAACGAATGGCAGTTTATCTATGATACTGTACGACATGAAGGAGTAACGATTCCGGCATCGTCTTTATCACTATCCTATCTTTCGTCAGAAATTCGGGGCGAAGTTCTGGGAGTGGAGGTTATTTTTGCAGACGGCAAAGGCTGGCAGAATGAACGGGAGGATATTGCAGTCCTGCGGCTGGATTCATTGCAGGAAGAACAGCGCAGGCCGCTTTCCCCGCCCATCTTTGGTGATGACCGGGCTTTAGATTATGGAAGCTCTCTCTTTATGGCAGGGCGAGTGGGGACAAGTCAGTTAGTGGCTCACGGCATCTATGCGGGAAGATTTTCTTTTTCCGGCAGCGACGTTTTCCTCTGTGATGCCTCAGTTCTTTCGGGATTTTCCGGCGGAGGAGTTTTTGCCGTCGGAAGAAGTGGCATGGAATTGGTGGGCTATGCCCGATGGGTATTGGAAGATTCCATGACGGTGGTGGTTCCTTTTTCGATTATAGAACGCTGGCTGGAAGAGGAAGGGCTGGCAAGCAGCATTCTTTAGCTTCCCGCAAAAAGTACGTATTAAGTCTGCCCGCTTGGCCAAGAGGCGAGCTCGGAACGGCTATTGTTCAAAAGAAACACATTGTTCTGTTCTATTGATGAGCTTTGCAATTTTTGGACGAGATTGACAGCGAGAACAGACCGAGCGAGCGGCCGGCGGGCAGACTTTACTTAATACGTACCACAAAAAGAAAGCCTTAAAAAGAATAGGAATTTACTCTCACGCATGAAGAGGCAGTTTTTTATTTTTGGGATTTTCGTACTCGCATTGGCATTATTGATTCTGGCTTCCTGTGCGCCGCAGACGGAAGAATCGTCAAAACGGGAATCACCAGAGGCGCCACTTACTCCACCGACTTTGGGAGCGGGAGACAGCAATGAAATTATTATTACCGCTAACGGATTTGAGCCAGCAACGCTGACTATCCGGGCGGGCGAGACTGTTACTTGGACAAATAAGAACAGCCAATCCCATTGGCCAGCGTCAGCAATGCATCCCACGCATACGCTCTATCCGGGTTCGGGCATCGAGAAATGCGGAACTGCAGAAGAAAGCACGACTTTTGATGCCTGCAATCCAGTAGCGGCAGGCGGACGGTATTCTTTCACGTTTGCGGAACGGGGAACCTGGAAATACCATGACCATCTCAATCCCGCAAAGACGGGGACAATTGTGGTGAAGTGAGAACATGAATTTTAAACTGGAAATTTTTAAATGAGTAATTGCCCTCGTTGGAGGAACTATTTTAGGAATGATAATATCACGTATGAATCTCAGACTTTGTGAAGCTGGGGACCTTTGCACACAACCAATTTCTGCGTCTCCAATATTTTAGATCCCTCCTTTTGTTATAGGAATTTATGTCATATGGTCTCTAGCACAGAAAAAGTAAAATTCTTTCTTTAAACAAGTGGGCAACCGCTCTTCCCACTCAATTCTTCCAGAGAAATTTCTCCCGGCACTCGGCTGCCATCGCCGAATTCCCAGGTCGGATAGCCGGTGATGCCCTGCTGCTCGCAGAAAGCCGTCTGCCCCTGGCCGCCAGGCAGGGAACACTCGATGTAATTCACTTTTTCCCAACTATTGCCAAACAGCTCTTTCTGGTTCTGGCAATGCGGGCACCAGTACGCCCCGAACATCTTGACGCCATTGTCCGTTAAGCATTGCGCAAAAGCATCATGCTCCCCTGGCGAGGAAGAAGAACAGCCGGCCAGAAGAAGTGAGAGAATAAGAGTGCAAAAAGCTAAAACATTCTTCATGAAAAAACAGAAGCAAGTGCTCCTATTTAAAGCTAATTGAGCGGAGTGAAGAAATGTTAATAAGCTTCTTTTCGCTCCCGATGCATAATGGCTTTCCAGAAGCGCTTTCTCTCCTCTTCTCTGAGTCTGGCCCTGCTACTGCCTCCCAACGGTGCAGGGAGCGACGAGCGGCAGGAAGAGCCAGAAGCGGACGAAAGAACGATTACTGAAACGCGGGAAGAACTTTTTGAAGGAGACGAAGAATTTGTTGCGCAAGAGTACATCATTGACATTTCCGACCATTTCCTCCCGGAAATCCTGCAAGATTCGCGCTATGCCGAAAGATACCTCTCAACTATCGAAGAGCTGAACGAGCGGTTTGGAGCAGCAGTTTTCGAAGAGCCGTTAGATCGGGAGCGCTTCGGCATCTACAGCACTTTTGCGCCCCATATTCCGCTGCTGCAGGAGAGCATTGCGCATTATGAGCGCGCTTTGGAGCGGCGCGATGAACAGGCCACGCCGCAACTCTCTTTTGAAGAAAGCATCGAAGCAAACTTCACGACGGAACGGACGCTGGAGCGGATTGCAGAGCTTCTGGCCAGAGAACCACGAACCGAGAGAGAAGAGCGCCGCCTGCAGGAATATCAGGAACGGGTAGCTCTCGTGGAAGACGTCCAAACGATCCTTTCCTGGGAGAGCTTTTACGACGGTGAGATTAATGGAGTATATGCGCAGACGGACGAAGCAGTTGCTGCATACCAGCGGTTTCAGCATATCGATGACGATGGGGTCATCGGCTCCGTAACCAGAGCATTGCTTAATACGCCACTGGAAGAACACTTGGAAAACTCTTCGCAGCCTTTGCTGCACTTCTTCGAAGAGCGGGTTTTCCATGCCACTTTTGTTATCGAACCAATTATGCTTGAACAAGCAACGGACGAAGCCATCATACAACTGGGGCTGACTACGCCAGAATCCGTTCTGGACTTCTTTGCTGACGAACGGCGTCCGGAAACCGTTACGCTGGAGCTGCACGTTCCCGAACGGTACCGGCAAGAATCGATGGATCTGCGCATCGAGATCGAAAAATCAGAAAGAAACCGAAGAAATACACATCTAGAATTATACGCACAGGAAGAAGAAAGCGAGGTTCTTCTTTTTAGCACGCGGGCCGTAGTGGGCGGCGAGTACGTCATCCGCGGCCGGCGCCGGAATTTCCCGACGCCCGAAGGCGAGTTTTACCTGCGGCGCGTTCTGGTGTTTCCCCACTGGTTCCCGCCGTCCTGGGCAGAAGAGGAGTACGGCGATCCGCTCACCCAGCCGGGCTTTCAGAATGCCTACGGAATCATGGCTGCACCTTTTTCCCGGCGAGACGATATACCAGAAGAGCCCTACACGGCGCATTACAGCGGCGATCTGCCTTACTTATTGCATTTAACGAGTGCACCAGAAAGTGTCGAGAGCGGTCGGGGAAGATCCCACGGCTGTGTGCGCCTGCATCCCGATGGGGGCAATCACCTATTTTATTTCTTGCTGCGGTATACGCCCCATCGGCCGTTAGGACGGGCAGAATACCGTGGAGAAGCCATGCCTTTTGAACAGGCAATTCCGGTAAGGATTAGGAGATAAAGAAAAAAGAGAACCGGAAAGAGCCTTCTTTTCATCCTTTTCGTGCTAATTCTGCACCTGCAACTATCGTCTCATAAAGTCGTATACAGCGCTCCAACTGCAACTGCCGTAAGCCACAATCGGGAGCGACAAAGACCAGCCGCGGGTCACCCAGCACTTCTGCAGCACGAAGAATTCTTTGCCGAACGATGTCGGGTGTTTCCATCTGGCCACGCACCTGCTGCTCTTGTGTGATATCGACAACGCCGACGCCGATTTCAAACTTCCTTTCGTCTTGATACTGCTTGAACACCGCGAGATCCTGTTCATATTGATCAGCATTGGCCAGCTCCAGAGAGAAGTGATTGACCGCAGGATGTAAGTCTAGGATGTGCGGGAATAAGAGTTCGTATCCTTTCTTTTCCATCAAGGAAATCCTGCGGGGATAACAGATATGTAAACTGAATTTGACGTTTTCAAAGCGTTCGACAACGGCGTTTATGCCAGCGACCATAATCGGCAGATGTTCAAGATCCAGCGTCGCCGCAGGCACATCCAATTGAATCCAGGGCGCTCCTCTTTCGGCCAGGGCTTGCACTTGCGGACGAATGACGTTTTCCGCTAAAGCCAGAGTAAACGCTTGCTTCGCTTCATAACGAAGCTGGCGAGGATGAGCTGCATACGTTGCTTTGAGCAAGGCAGAATAATAACGATTATCACTCATGACCGCAATCATGTAGGGATCATCAAGAGGAACTTTAAGGGCTCGGGAAGCATGACGGGTGACAAAATCATACTCGCGAGTAACCAGCTCAGGCAATGATCCTTCTTTTAAGGAAGGCGGGGCCACGCAGATCCCCATACGCCAGCTGTCCGGACCCCGGGAGCGGATCATTTCTGGCGTCTGTTCAAAGCCGTTTACTTGCCGAACAACATGATGGTACATCTCCGTGCGCCGGGCTTCCCCGTCGTACACAAAATCCAGACCAAGCTGTTCTTGTAACCGCAGGTTGAAAAGGGAGTTGAAGTCCGTCAGCATGCTTTTTTCTTCGGTGGTGAGCGGCCGTTGTTCCCTTTTCTGCCGTTCCAAAAGGTCGACGACAGCATCGCAGGGAACGGAGAAACATTGGGCGTAGTGGCGAAGCTCCTCCACCTCTTCCCAAGAAACGGGTTGGCTTTTTGCTGCTTGCACCCGGGCATTGAATTTCGGCAAACTTCCTACCTCATAAGTTGGAAATAATTTAAGCATAGTCCGGCCCCTCCGTTTTGAGTATTCTCTTCACTTTACCAAGAATCGCTGCTTTCTGAACAGCGGGCGTGAAGCCGCGATACTCCGTTCCCGTATTAGGCGTGAGCCATATTTTCTGGGGGTGAGTTTTTTCCATCACGTTGCGTACTTGGCCAGCAAGTTCCTCAGGATTTTCCAAACTCGTATTTCGGGCATCGACCAAGCCCAGGGCGATTTCTTTATTTTCGTACGTCTGTTTTAAGATATCATTCAGGCTTGTTTCTGTTCCATCGATCCCGAGGCCATCAACAGGAAGTGCAGAGAGATACGGAAGAAGAGGGCCCGCATCTCCAAAATAGGTATGCAGGCACGTGCTGGCTCCCGGGATACGCCCACCGATATCCATCGCCCGCCGTAAGAGGGACAGATCTTCTTCCCGCAAAGAGCCCAAAGATTGCTTGACCACCAAAGCGGGCTCATCATACTGAATCCGGCGTATTCCTTTAGTTACCAGATGCTGCGCCTCGGCAGCCAGGAGTTCTGCCAGATTGGTTATCGCCGCTTTCTTATCAGCATACCCCCACACATCAGAAAGCAGGAGCAGCGTATACGGTGAGGGAAGAACCGCCAGACTGATGGTGTGAGGGAAGTGGTTGAGCTGCAGGTATTTCTCTGTGAATCCCATTTGCAGGGAAAGCGGGCCCTGAATTTGCGGCCGCCAGTAGAAAACATTATTATTGAACCAGTTTTCCTGTGGGCCGACACTTACCCCTTCGACCTGCTCAGAAAAGGGCTGAAAGAGGTAATACTGAGAGAAAGAAGGATCAATGATATAATCAAAATTTGCGCCTTGTTGGAGGGCCAGAACTTTTTCAGTATCTGCAAGTATTTGCCTGCTCACCACTTCCTCAGTACCGCGCCCCCTTTTGGCTTCATTGCGGGCTTGATAGAGGGCTGGCGATTGTCCAAAAGGGCCAGTGAGGTATATACCGAACATCAAAGTACCGCTAAAAGAACTTGTTTAAATTATTTTCTGAAAAAAATATTCTCATGGGAATAATTTATCTCTATCGAACAGCTGCGCCCGCAGCTGAGAACTCTTCTGCGTTTCCGGCCGATAGGGCTGGGCCCGGAAAATAGGAATATCTATCTTCCTCTCTTGTAAGCGGGCAGCCAATTCCACAGCATCGATGTCCTGATCGTATCCCAGGCAGAGCACATCCGGCTTTCTCTCTTCAATGATGCGCAGGTGGTCGTCGGGATACCCCAGCACTGCTTCATCAACAACTTTCAGCTGCTGCAGCAAATCCCGGCGCTCTTCTTCCGCAAATACAATTTTCTTGCGCTGCTGCTGCTTGGTTTCGTCACGAGCCACCACGACGATGAGATAGTCGCCATGCTTCTTGGCTTCATTAAGATAGAAGAGATGACCAAAATGCAGCACATCAAATGTGCCAAAGCACATGACGGTTTTCATGCTGATATCGGCTCCGTTTCTTTTTCGAGGGCAGTGAGGTTTGTTTCCCTTTGGGGCACAATCGCCCTCGGCACTGTTTTCTCAACGAGCCGTGCTTCTGCAACGACCAATCGCCCGGAACAAGGAGAGTCCATAACTTGGTGAGCTTTAACGATCTCAATCTTTTTCTTGAAGAGGGGGCAATCCAAAACCAGCGATTCCGTTTCTCCGCCCTCGCCGGCAGGATTCAGCCCATACTTTTCTGAAAGAGCAATCAGATGGAGAATGTCCTCTTCATGCAAGGGCCGCTGCAGCCAGGAGGCATCCAACCCTTCGGCGGCAATAGCGGTAAAGATAATTTCAAACCCGTTCAACAGGAGTTCCTGCAGCTCTTTTTCCTGCGGCTTGTGCCATAACGGAGAAAATACTTTCAGGCCCAGCTCATCGCACAGCTGCTCGATACGGTCGCGCTGGTAGGTCGAGAAAAGCGCACCAGTAACTATTCCTTCTATTTTGAACTCTTCTTTCGCCCGCTGCAGAGCTTTCCGTAAATCTTCCAGCTCTTTCTCTTTTTCTCCCGCAGTTTCCTGCAGGATCAAAGGCAAGCCCATCGCTTCCGCCTGCAACGGTGCCATATTGAGTGCCGGGGTGTGGAACATGAACGAGTCCGGATTCCGGGATTTGAGGGTTATCAGGCAGCTTAACTCGTAATTCTGCCGCTGCATAATGTATGCGGCGTATGTCGAGTCTTTTCCTGACGAGAAGAGAACGCCCAGGTGGAGGTTTGGTGATGGGTAGAATGTTCTCAGATAGGCAGATTTTGAAGAGAAGCCGGCTTGTTTGGCTAATTTGCCGAGAGCATAGTCCATGCGCGAGCCATACTGCGCGGCTTTTTTCTTGCGGAAAGCAATCGATTCGGGAATACCGGACGCTCGGGCAATGTCCCGAAGAATAAATTTTGTTTTTCCGTCGCGCAACTTGTACTCGCCAGGAATCTTCAGTGCAAAATCCATTAATCTTCGGTCGAGGAAGGGCAGACGCAGTTCTAAAGAATGGCCCATGGTGACGACATCATCTCGATAGAGATCCCGCTCATACAATTTGCGCAAGCCGGAAAGGCATTCTTGATTGATATTCTGAGCGTGCGTATGCCGCTCATAGCCGGCAAAGATTTCCTCGCTGCCCAAGCCGGAGAAGACAACTTTACAGCCGTCTTCCTTCGCCATTTCGCAGGCGAGATAGAAAGGCAACGCCACGCCCACTTTCACGACGTTGGAGTCTTCAAGAAGGGGAACAATTTTTTTCAGATAGCCGGGGATTTCGTTGAGCGTTATTTTTCTCACGCGGAGCTGCAGGCCAAGCTCTTGGGCAGCCTGTTCCGCTGCAACGAGATCTGGTGCGGCTTTTTCTGTGTCCAGCACCGCCGTATAACAGGTAAAATCTTGGCCGTGATCTTTGAGGTATTTCGCTACATACGTCGAATCGACACCGCCGGAAAACAGCAGCCCAAATTTCTGCCCGGGAAGGCGCTTTTGGATGGCTTCGTGCAGGAGGGTTTGGGTCTTCTCCCGCAGAACTTCATAGGGTGCAGCATGTTCGGGAAAGAAAGAGAAAAAATCCCGGCGCTTTTCCGTCATGATTTTTTTCTGCTCATCGAAAAAGAGAAGAGTTCTCGGGTTAAGCTCCTGGATAACCGTATAGCCCAGAGCCAGCAGCACCTTCTTTTCAGACGCAAAAGCAAAGCTGCCGTTTTCAAAAGCATACCATAACGGCTTCTCGCCAAGGATATCTCTCGCGAGAGTAAGAAAGCCGTTTTTCCAGTACGCCAACGCAAACACGCCGTCCAGCTCTTCAATTTTTTCAACACCAAATTGATCGAGAAATGATAAGAGAAGCTCCGCATCATTACGGGCTGCAAATTTATATTTTTGCTGCAGCTCTTTCCAGTTATAGATTTCGCAATTGGCGACGAGAATGCCTTCTTTCTGCAACGGCTGCGGAACATGGCCAACAACGGCATGGAGCGTATGGCCCAAGGCGCTAGTGGAGTTCAAAGAGAGAACATTACAGGCATCTTTCCCGCGGTTGTGAAGCAAGGGCAGCGCTTCCTGTACGCGTGCTGCTGCTTGCTCGCCGTTGCAGATGCCGATGATGCCACACATAGATACTCTAGGATATATGTTTTTTATAAACGTTTAGGCGCATAAAAATGAGTTGCCGCCGTTCTTTCGGCCAGTTCGCGCTGGAGCCACTTTCCCAGCTGCTGGCAAAGGCGATGGGAATTGCCAATCTGCGCATATCCTTTCCAGCCAGAGAAGGTGTCGAAGACTTGTCGTGTGGTACAATGTCCTTGCGCATAGTCATTGAGCAGCAAAGAGATGTTCCGCCTAAAAACGCGCAGGTTCCGTTTTCTGACCAGTTTGTGCTGGTAAAACACCCGAAACCCGAGGAAACTCAGCCCCCGGCTTAACGAAATAATACAACATTTGTCAGGGTGCAATTCCAGCCGGAGAGCGGTTAAAAAATCTTTTATTTTCTGTTCGTATTCCTGAAGCGCATCTTTCGATTGATGAAAAATCACAAAGTCATCGACATAGCGGATATACCATGTAGCTCGCAGCTGGTGTTTTACGAACTGATCGAGCTCATTAAGATACACATTAGCAAAAAACTGGCTTGTCCAGTTGCCCAGCGGCATGCCTTTGCCTCGTAGTCCGGAATGGTAATTGTTGAGAATGATGGTGATTAGCCCGAGCACGCTTTGATCTTTTATGCGCAAACCAAGAATATCGAGTAACACTTCATGATCAACCGTGTCAAAATAGTGGCGAATGTCACACTTCAGTGCGTAGCCTTTCACCTGGTTGTTGTTTTTGGCTTCGGGAACGAGCTTTCCATTTCGGGTTACCTTGCGGATGAATATGTCGGCGCGTTGGAGCGCCTGGAGCGTTCCTTTCTTTTTTCTGCTCGCATAACTATCAGCGATAAACCGCGGCTCGAAAATAGGCTGCAAGATGTTGACTACCGCATGATGCACAACACGATCACGGAACTCGCTGACACAAATGCGCCGCGTCTTGGGATCGCGGAGAACAAAAGTGCGCAAGGGCCGCGGCCGATACGTCTTGGTCCGCAATTCACGGCGCAGCGCCCAGAGATGAAATTGCCAGTGTTGGGAAAATTCCATAACGACGAGTGACGACTTTTTTCTCTGTCTGGCTTTTACATACGCTATACGCAGATTATCAAAAGAACAAAGCTCTTCATAGAGATTGCGGTACGTTTTCATCAGAGCGTCCTCAAAATGCCGTAGGCAGCCTATTCCGCGAGAAGCCCTGTTGTTGTAGTTGTCGCTGTTGATGTCGAACCTGTTGTTGTAGTTGCCACGACCCACAGGCCGCTCAGTAGCCCTGCCACCCTTACCATTTCACCACCACTCCAAACGTTCGCCTCGCAAGAGGTTACCAGCTGTTGTGGTTGAATTTCATGACAATGCTATCGTATATGATAGGCTCTTGCCCTGATGGCAGGACGTGTAGTCCGCCCTCCAGCCTAGCCGCCGTGGACGGCGGTATGGGGCATTTTGAGGACAATGCCAAGAAAAGTATACCTGCTAAAAAAGGTTATCATACAATGTTCATTTTTTTCGCGCCGACGACGCAAAAATGGAGCGTCCCTTTTGCGCAAAAGGACGAAGTCCTTTTTGCGACGGGACTACCCCGCGAGAAGCCCTGTCGCTGAAGTAGACCGAACCTGAAGTTGAAGTAGCCACGACCCACAGGCCGGATTTGGTTGTCGGGAGGCAGGTAAACCTGCGCTCGTCTGTTGCCTTCGCGGAAGGGCTGCGGCAGCTGCTGAAAAAGCCGGCTATACAGCGCGGTAACTAATTCAGGGCTGAACCTCGATAAGTCCACAAATTGGTTTGAGAGAATCCCGGCAGCAAGCGAAAAGTCCCGCTTTTCACTAAACAGAAAATTCCTCTCTATATACCGAGAGCCGTCCCACACCAAACCCTGCGGATCGAAATAGACCGTCAGCGTATCGCCCTTTCTCTGAGCAGCAGCGCTGAGCCATTCCCCACAACTCGCCAGCATATCGTCTGCAACGGCTTTTTGCTCTAGAGATAATTTTTCCTCCAGAGATGCGATGAGCAAACTGAAAGCTTCCGCAGGGCGGGGGTGGCGTTTATGCCCGGCGGCCTGTAAGCGGGCCAAGCTCTGGTCATAGGTTAACAGCTGTTTATCCTTGTTGTTGTACGATGCTTTTTGCTCGAAAGTGATATCGTTATACGATGTTCCTCCAAGAACCGGAGCGGGATCAGGAGAAGGACCGTTAAGCAGCTCTTCTAGAATCTTCTGCTGCCGTTTATAGCTGAGTTTGATGTCGGGAATGAGGCTCATGGGATATCACTTAGGCTGGGCGCAGGGGCTATTTATAAATGTTACTCCAACAAAGTACTCTTTGGCATCGCAGGCTTTATATACGGTGAACATTTTCAAGTACTGTTATTACGTATAAAATATAAAAGCAAGAGACTCTTATCAATAACCGCCATGACCCTCAGCGCCCAGCAAAAGCTTCAGATTAAAAAACTGGTCAAAGAACTCAAGACCTTCAAAGCGCCGCATACGGAATTTGTTTCGGTCTATATCCCTGCCGGCTACGAGCTCAGCAAAATCACCCAGCACTTGGCAGAAGAGCAAGGCACGGCGGCCAATATCAAATCGGCTTCGACGCGCAAGAATGTGCAGACGGCGCTGGAAAAGATGATCCAGCATTTACGATTATATCCGAAAACGCCGCTGAATGGCCTGGCTGTTTTCTCGGGGAATATTGCGGCAGCAGAAGGCAAGCAGGATGTGCGAGCCTGGAGCATCGAGCCGCCGGTGGCTTTGAACATCCGCATCTACCGCTGCGATAAGAATTTTGTGGTGGACATTCTGGAAGAGATGCTGGCGGAGCATAATGCGTACGGCTTGGTCGTCTTAGACCGCAGGGATGCCATTCTGGCGCTGCTGAAAGGAAAAACCATCATTCCGTTGAAAAAGACGCATTCGGAAGTGCCGGGAAAATTTCGTGCCGGTGGTCAGAGCGCAGCTCGTTTTGCCCGCATCCGGGAAGGGGCGTATAAAGACCATTTCAAGAAAATTGCGGAACACATGAAAGAGCAATTTCTCCCTTTGGGCAATCATCTGAAAGGCATCATCATTGGCGGGCCGGGAACCACCATCAACGATTTTCTGGGCCATGATTACATTACCGGCGACATCAAAAAGAAAATTCTCGGCACGAAAGATTTGTCATACACGGACGAGTTCGGCCTGCAGGAGCTGCTCGATAAATCCGATGATCTCCTCGCAGAAGAGGAAGTTGCCATGGAAAAGAAAGCCGTCCAGCAGTTCTTTACCAAAATGCTGGAAAATCCCCGAAAAGTGACCTATGGAGAAAAGGAAACGCTGCACGCTCTGGAGATGAATGCGGTCGATGTCCTGCTGATCTCCGAGAGCCTTCCTGAAGAGAGAATCTTTGCGCTGGAAGAGAAAGCCCAGCAGGGCGGTGCTGCAATAAAAATCATTTCGACGGAAACGCGGGAAGGCGTGCAGCTGAAAGAGCTGGGCGGCATTGCCGCGATCTTGCGGTTTGAAGTGGGGGGAGATTAAAGACCAAATATTTTTTTTAATTCTGCTTCGTCTAGACCATCTCTTCTCGCTTAATCTTCTCGACCAAAAGTTCTTTGGTGCAGCGGAAAAGAAAACCATCTTTAATCTCAATATCATGAGTGGTGTGATGGGGGCGTTCCACTTTGATTACTTTCTCTGACTCAGCAAGTTTAGCGACCAATGCATCATAAGAAATAGTTGCCCCGTATACTTCGATGTGGTCAAAGCCATTCTTTTGTGATCGGTCGGGCTTCTGATCAGAAAGCTCCAGAAAATAGATTTTCCCCAACAGTGTTTCAATGCCTTGTTTTAGTTTGACATAACTTATTCGGCGTTTTGAAATTATTGACTGGTACATATAGTCGCTGTTTTGTTCAAAAATAGCCCGCAGAGCTTCAAAGGACTGCTGCGAATCGCATTTATAGCAGATATAATCAGCTTTAGAGCTTACCGCAAAATAAAGTGATAGATTTATAAACAAAGACTTCTTACTAGTACTTGTGAAAAAAGAGAAAATCCTCAAACAAAAGCTATTTTATTTGTCTACTTTGAATGAATTAG
>JAUYQE010000120.1 GCA_030695605.1 Nanobdellota archaeon | reverse complement strand
GGCGAGCTGGAAATTGATTGTTGAATTGAAATAGCCTGAAATATTAAAATTGCTTGGCTTTGTGCATCGGAACGTTGTTTAATTGTTGGATTTTGTGACTTAAGATCTTCAACAGTTTTAAACTTATTATTACATAAATCTTTAAGATATTCTGTAGCTTGGTCAATAAAAGCCGACTCATCGTCGCTGGCTTTGATTCTTCGTGATTCAACAAATCTTTCAGTAAATGGTATGTCAGTTTCAATCTTTCTTGTCCTGCACATAATCTGAGAAACTTTGTTTCTTAATTCGTCTACAGTATTACTTTTAACTACCCTACACTTACTGTCTTCTGCATATCTAGAAATAAAAGAACTTTCTGTTTCAAGAATACCGGGATACACTAAATCTGCCAAGCTAAAAAGATCCGTTAATTTATTATTTATTGGAGTTGCTGTAAGCAACAAAAGATGTACTCTTGGAATTTCTGAGAGATAAATTCTACCTTTACTCTTTGTATTTCTATAGGTATGTGCTTCATCAACAATAATCAAGTCCCATTTTCTTTTCATTATGTTTTTTATTCTGTGATGAAGCAGACCAGATGAACAGATTATTTTATCATCATATTCAAAACCAACAAAATTTTTTGTATCATTAGCAATAACAAAATTCTCCCCAAACTTTTCTCTAAGTTCGTCTCTCCATTGGGTAAGAAGAGCTTTTGGAACAATTATCAAAACAGAATGTATTACTTCCCTTAATAATAATTCTTTAAGAATAATTCCAGCTTCAATTGTTTTACCTAAGCCAACTTCATCAGCCAGAATTGCATTTGTATTCATATCTTTAAGTACTGTTAAAGCTACTTTCATTTGGTAGGGATGAGCGTCTATTTTCGCACGCAAAATATCCATAGACAGAAGCTTATCAATAGAAGTACATTTCTTCAATTCGTATGCTTCAAGATTCAATTTAAATTTAGAGAATGGTGAAAACTTAGTTTTTTGAATTAATCCCCGTATATGATTTGGATCAGAATAGCTAATTAATCGCTTAAATTCTACTTCCCCTTTTTTAGCTGTCATATGCTATTAATAAAATCCGGTTTATTTAAATATTCTACTTTAGTCCTGCAGAGCGGCACACCGCTCAGCAAAACTCACAGACATTTTTGCTCTTCACGACGTTGAGCTTTTTCTTGCTTTTTTTTGCTGTCTTCTTTCCTTTCTTTGCCGCTTTTTTTGCCATGGTTTTTCACCCCGATAATTTTAGCGCCGATCTCTTTTCACTAAAAAAGAGCAGAAGCGACAATACAAACAGGAGAGCTATAATCCCATGAACGACCGTACAGAAAATGCAGAGGGTTTGGAGAATAATCTCCGCAATAATGAAATAAACAACAGCGAGCATGCCTAAAACAGCCCAGACAAAGAGCTGCGTCATTACAGCGCCATCTTTTCGCAGCGCTTTCCAGGACAGGATAAACGTAACGGCAAACCAGAGCGCTCCCAGGAATGCCACCGGAATGTTCAGAATCTCGGAGAACCTGCTGGTGTTAACGAGCGAGCAGGAAGCGATATCGCCAACATCGCAGATAGCCCCTTCCGACGGCAGCGCATAGTGGTTCTTGACCAGATAAATCGAGAAAATAAATCCCAGAATACTCAACAAAAGAAAACTCTGCAGGATTCGCTTCTTGGTTTCTTTTTTCATGGTTCAAAAGAGATCATACTGACACGAAAAAGCACAAAGGAGTTGAATCTGAGAAAAAATGAAGTCATCGCAATCTTTTCCCTTCTAACTGCTTGCGAAGCTGCTCCATGTGCTTATGCAGATCCTGATGCAGCGCCTCCAGGGCTTTCTCGCACTGGACATGCTTGGCAGCCCGGGCATCTTTCCGGCCATACCGCTCGATGAAGCCGGTCAGCCTGCTCAGCTCATGAATCAGCTTAAATTTGTTGTACGTGCAATTATCCATGGGATTCACCTCATTTGTGGAATTATCGTAATATATATTTATTTGCTATATAAAGATTTCTTGAGGAGCATAGAAAGCTTTTTAATCTTGTTTGCATTTATGATGAAATATGTCACAAATTAACATCGAATTTGCAGATAGGTACTCAAAGATATCTGAGGCCCTTGAAGAAGTAGGCTTAGGGGACTTAGAAAAAAAACTTATCCGGGGATCACTTATTTCTGGACTGGTTCAGATGGGGTTGTATAAAGATGGCCAAAAGGTTGGAGAAATTCTCTATGACCGCGAACCACCGATAGTAACGTTATCGGATAAAGCATATGACTCCTATTCTCAGAACTTGATAGACTATTTTAGGATTCATGGAGATGATGATCCCCTGCCTCGTTCTTAAAATCTACTATCTCAGATTATGAGTTTCTCCAGCTTTCTTTACCTGCCTTCCGCATAGCCTCTCCCAAAGCTCAAAATCTGCCCCTCCTTGCTGCCATACCGGTAAATTGAAATGCCTTTGCAGCCCAGCTCATAGGCGAGGAGATAGATTTTCTCAATATCCTTCGGTGTAGCGCTCTTCGGCAGATTAACCGTCTTGCTGACGGCGTTATCGACATATTTCTGGAAAGCGGCCTGCATGCGGACATGGTGCTCCGCCGGAATTTGATGAGCGACCACAAAGAGTTTCTTAAGCTCTGCTGAGACGGCCAGCCTTTCCAGCGTTCCCTGATGAATAGCTTTCTCGACGAGGCTTCTGGGCATCTTATGCATCTTCGCTGCGGCGAGAAAATGCCGGTTAATCTCCGTCACCTGTTTGGTCTCCACAATGCGATGCGTAAATGCTAAAGCAAAGAGTGGCTCAATCCCGCTGCTGCAGCCGGCGATGATAGCAATGGTTCCCGTTGGAGCGATGGAGGTTCTCGTGGCATTGCGCACGCGATCTTCTTTTCTGCCCGTATCGTATCGGCTGCCAGTAAAATTGGGGAAAACGCCACGGACTTTCGCCAACGCCACACT
>JAUYQE010000114.1 GCA_030695605.1 Nanobdellota archaeon | reverse complement strand
AGAATGGCCTCATAGTACAGCGGATGCTTGCCTTCCAGAGTGCGGACCATGAAGAAACAGAAAGCGAAGGCATTATATAAATCAAGCGCAAGCCTTATAAAAACAGCGAAAGACCATTTCTTATGATCCTAGAAAAGAACCCTTCCGCATTCACCGCGGAAGAAAAACTGGTCCTCCAGAAACTCGTCGAGAAAGAACTTCGGGCCATCAAAAGTGAAGGGAAAAAAGCAGTCGTTGCAAATTCGCCGGCTTTTGGAAAGCTGGAGCGGAGCGACGATCTGGCGTTCCTGAAGAGCGAAAAGCTGGCCCAGCAGTTCCTAGAGCGATTGTCACGAAAGCTCAAAGAGCAGTAAAAAAGAAAGAGCAAAAGAGGAGGAGGATGAAGAGTACGGAAAACTAAGAATAGAACCATGTTTCATCAGCAAATCACCGAAGCGATTATTGAACAGAAGTACGCGGAGTTCCAGCAGCTCCAGCAGCAAGCAGAACAGCTGCAGCAGCAAGCGCATCTCATGCAGGAGCAGATCATCGAGCTGGATACGTCCCTGGACGGATTGCGGGAATTAGAAAAAACAGCCCTCGCCACAGAAATTCTGGCGCCGCTGGCGAATGGCATTTTTGTGACGGCGTCCTTGACAGAGAATAAACATGTTCTGGTAAACGTCGGTGCAGATACCGTTGTTGAAAAGCCCGTGCCCGCTGCCCGGCAGTTGTTAGAAGACCAGAAGCGGGAATTGCTCGAGCAGTTTGTCGCTTTGCAGACGGTGCAAGCGGAGTTTGAGCAGCAAGCAGTGAAAGCATACAAGGAAGTGGAGAAGCATGTTCGGCAAGCTGAAAGAAAAGCTTAAGGAAACGCTTTCGATCTTTTCTCGGAAAGCGAAGGAAGAAGCAGAAGAGAAAAGAGTTGAGAAACCGGTTGTCGAAGAGAAAGCCGAAAGGAAAAAAATTATTTCTGAAGAAAAAGAGATAGTTGAGAAAAAAGAAGAGAAGAAATCAGAGAAGAGAGAGCCAAAAAAAGCGGCGGAGGAGAAAGCCCCGAAAGAAAAAGAGCCCGAGAAAAAAACAGTAAAAGCTATCCGGGAAGCAAAAACCAGAGAGCCTGAACAGAAAGAAGTTGTTCAAGAGGAAAAAAGAGAGAAAGAAGCTATCACGGAAGAGAAAGCAATCCCCCAGTCCGCAAAAGAAGAGCTGGAAATTCCGCAAAAAGGCTTCTTCAAGCGCTTCACGGAAAAATTCACGACCCGCACAATCTCTGCCGAGAAATTCAACGAGCTGTTCTGGGATCTGGAGGTAGCGCTTCTGGAAAATAATGTGGCTGTAGCGGTGATTGAGCGGCTGAAAGGCGATTTGCAGCAGGAATTAGTTGACAAGCCCCTGCCACGCCAAGTGGAAGAGAAAATCAGCGAGACTTTGCGGAGAAGTTTGCAGGATATTCTCTCTTTTGAAGCAAAACCCTTAGAGAAGCTCGTGGCGCAGAAGAAGCCTTTTGTCATTGCGCTGTTTGGCATCAACGGTTCCGGGAAAACCACCACCGCAGCAAAATTAGCGCATCGCCTGCAGCAGCAAAGCTTTTCCGTCGTCTTGGCAGCATGCGACACTTTTCGGGCTGCTGCAATCCAGCAGCTGGAAGAGCATGCACAGCGGTTGAACGTGAAGATCATCAAGCACACCTATGGCGCAGATGCCGCTGCGGTGGCTTTCGATGCCATCAAATATGCGGAGAAAAATAAGATTGATGTCGTGCTGATCGATACGGCCGGCCGGCTGCATTCCAATGTCAATTTAATGGCAGAATTGGAGAAGATCATCCGCGTCGCCAAGCCGCAGCTCAAATTATTCGTCGGGGAAAGCATCACCGGCAATGATTGCGTCGAGCAGGCGCAGCAATTCCATCAGCATCTGGAGATGGATGGCATCATCCTGACGAAAGCGGACGTGGACGAGAAAGGCGGGGCGCCGCTGTCTATTGCGTATACCGTGAAAAAGCCGATTTTCTTCCTGGGTGTCGGGCAGCGCTATGAAGATCTGGAGCCTTTTGACCGGGAGAAAGTGCTGCAGCAGCTGGGGTTGTAACGTTCAATCGCTTTTGATTTCCTAAATGATTGTTATCTCTATTTTATTTCTTTCCAGCGGTTCGATGAGCACTTCCTGCCCTTTCTTCAGGCTCAAAAACTCAGCAATGACTTTAGGAACTTTTACGTCCAACGATGAGCCGGAAGTGCCGATACGAGTTTTACGTGCCAGGCCCCATATCCCTGCTTCTTTTGCTTTTACTTCAATTTTTTTGCTGACTGAGCCTTCGAATACTGTCTCTTCACAAACCGGACAGACTAAAGCGTCAAACTTGCCGAGCGATATTCCTAACTGAAGAAACTCTACTTTCTTCTTCGCAAAAGGTGCTTTTCCGCATTTGTAGCATTCCATAGTCTCACCCGTTGATAAACACCGTTTTTATGAGGTATTTTGTGCCTAATTTTTTATACGCAACTGAATAATAGCTGTACACGGCCAGGAAACCGTCCGTCTGTTGGTATTTTGAGCCTCTTCCCAAAGCTTCAATAATTTGCTGAACAGCTATTCCTTCTACATGCATTTTTTCCTGGGCGTGCTTTGTTACAATTAAATCATCTTCTGTAATCATGATACGCCTCAGTACTTATCGGTACGTATTACTTATATTTAAAGGTTTCTTCTGTAAAGAAAACACGCCTATTTTTGCACCTCTGTCTTCGAGCAAGCAACGTTTAAATAAAAACAACCGTTTTTGCGGATGATGGTACAGCGTGACGTCTACAAGTTTGGGGGAACAAGCCAGAAAGATGCTGCGGCTTTGGAAAAATGCGTAGAGCTCTTGACGAGAGACGATCATCCTAAAGCCGTTATCGTTTCTGCGCCCAGTGAAGTGACCAACCTGCTGATTGCCGGTGCGAGAAAGCTTTTTGACGGGGAAAAGATCCCTCAAGAATTTTACCGGGTAAAACAGCGGTATATGGACATTTTCCATAGGATCCCTGGTGCGGTGCAGGTTATTGATGAAACATGTCAAAGCTTATTGTGCAATGCTTTAGGGCCAAAAACAAATTTCTCAGAAGAACAGCAGCCATTCCATTATACCTATATTGTCTCTTTCGGCGAGCGGCTCGAAGAAAAGCTTTTCCCCTATCTACTGTGCTTGCATGAGCTGCCTGGCAAAACCATCCCCGCACGGCGGGTCGTATCACTATCCGGCAATCCCCAAAATGCGACGTATAATCGCCGTAGTGATGCTCTCATTCGGGATGCATATGCGAATCCGGACATTCTTCCGATCACCGGTGGCTTCCATGGCAGCGATGAACAGGGCAACGTTCTTCTCTTCAGCCGCGGCGGTTCTGATTACACCCAGACACTGGTTGCGAGAGCGATACATGCACGAGTCTGTTACAATTGCACGGATGTCCCTGGGATTTATCCTATCGACCCCAAGCTGTTTTCTGCAGGCGAGCGGCAGCAGCTGGAACAGGAAGGCAAACTCCACCCCATTCCTTTTCTCAGCTACCAAGAAGCTCAGGAACTCGCC
>JAUYQE010000093.1 GCA_030695605.1 Nanobdellota archaeon | reverse complement strand
CGTTCTTGCCAGTATTCGTACAAGCGCCGGAACTTCTCTAACTCAAAAATTCTGTCGATAGGCTCAGTATCATTCCGCGTTTCAGCCATGTATCTAGATGCCCAACCTAAACTTCTAGACATTTCAGTTATGCATTTAGATGTCTCATCTAGATCTCTAGACATTTCATCTAATTTTATATCAATTCTATGTATAACTTTAAACATTTTATCCATCATTGCCTGTTCCAATGACCTATCTTTTTCTTCCATTTTTTTCACCTCACTCGCTTATTTTCATTCCGCCGCTTTTGCTTTCTTCCCAAGCAGCAGCCGTAATTTGCATAAATTCAGCATTTTCCTGCATCTCCGCAATCGTCCGGGCGCCACAGTAGCTCAGGCCGCTCTGCAGCCCTTTGAGCAGCCCTTTAATCACGTCTTCGACGGGGCCTTTGTAATCCACCAGCGTGGAAACACCCTCGACAAAGACATCCAGCCGCTCTTTGACTTCTTTTCCCTGCTCTGATTCTTTGCGCAGATGGTTGCTCTCATACGACGCGCTGCCGATGTATTTCTTGTAGCGCTTGCCATCTTTCATGATGATCATGCCCGGCGATTCATCGGTGCCTGCAAAAAAGCTGCCGGAGAAAATGCTCGCTGCGCCCGCGGCTATAGCTTTAGCCACATCTCCCGGATATTTCAGGCCGCCGTCCGCGCAAACCGGAACACCATGTCTCTTGGCCACAGCGGCGACATCCATTACGGCGGTCAATTGCGGAACGCCCGCACCGGCCATCATTCTCGTGGTACAGACGGGCGAAGGCCCAATGCCGACTTTTAATCCGTCAGCGCCTGCGGCGATAAGCTCTTCTGCTGCTTCTGCGGTCGCAATATTGCCAACCATTACGTCGATGGAAAGATGCCGTTTCAGCTCTTTAAGCTGTTCGATAACCAGCACCGAATGCGCATGGGCGATATCAAGTACCAGCACATCGGCGCCCGCTGCGACTAAACCCCTGGCCCGTTCTAGTGTATCTTTCACGCCCACGGCTGCACCGACCCGCAATCTGCCTTTCTCGTCCCGGCAGGCATGCGGCCAGTGTTCAAGGCGCGTGATGTCTTTGGTAGTAATCAATCCCCGTACTCTGCCGTTTTCCATGAGGGGCAGCTTCTCGATGCGGTGCTGGTGCAGGATGTGCTTCGCTTCGTCGAGAGAAATGCCAAAAGGAGCCGTAATGAGCTGTGCTTTTGCCGTCATGACCGCAGAAACGGGCTTGCTGAAATCTTCTTCGAAAAGGTAATCTTTAGAAGTAAAGATGCCGACCAATTCTTCCTGTTGAACAACCAGAAGGCTAGTAACGTGCTCCTGCTTCATGCGAGCCACGGCCTCTTGAATGGTTAGGTGTGGGGAGATGGAAACCGGATTTTCTATCACAAAGCTGGTGCTGCGTTTCACTCGCTTGATTTCCGCAACCTGCTCTTCAATCGTGCCAAACTGGTGGATGACACCTAAGCCGCCTTCCCGGGCTAAGGCAATGGCCATCTTGTGTTCCGTCACCGTGGCCATATTGGCGCTCACCACAGGCACGGGCAAGTGCAGATGTTTCGTGAAAAAAGAGCTGGTATCTGCTTCTGTTCTCGAAGCTAAGGGCGTCTTCTTGGGCACGAGGAGAACGTCGTTGTATGTCAATCCTAAACGGAGCGGTGCCATGCCGCTTAAAATAGATATAAAATATGTTTAAATACATTTATGCGGTCGATTAGCTATATTATTTAAGCTGTTCAGGGCCAGAGTATTTTTAGGTAGCGGGCTTAGACTATGCATTCCATCCTCCCTATTTCGTTATCACCTAAAAAGGCAGAATAAACTATTTAAGTAAGGAGATGTACTAAAACGGAAAGAAAAAGGGGGTGTGTGATGGAAAGGCAAAAAAGAGGTCTGCAGGTAGGGCGATATTTTACCAAAGAGGGTATTCATCCATTCAGCCAGTTCACGTTTGAGCGGCGTTCTTCGACGATTAAGAATCCTGATGGGAGCATTGTCTTCCACATGGACGATGTGGAAGTGCCATCTTTCTGGTCATCTGTGGCCACGGACATTCTGGCGCAAAAATATTTCCGGAAAGCGGGCGTGCCCCTGAAAAATGAGCGGGGCGAGCCGTTGCTGGATGAGAATGGGAAGCAGATTACGGGCAGCGAAACCAGCATCAAGCAGGTGGCGCACCGCATGGCCGGCTGCTGGCGCTCTTGGGGAGAGAAGTATGGCTATTTTGCAATGGAAAACGATGCCCGGATTTTCTACGAAGAGATGCTGCATATGATCATCAACCAGACGGCTGCTCCGAACAGCCCACAATGGTTTACGACGGGGTTGCACTGGGCGTATGGGATGAAAGGGCCGGCCCAAGGGCACAGCTATGTTGATCCGGACACGAAAGAGTTGAAACATTCGCAGGATGCGTATACCAGAAATCAGCCGCATGCGTGCTTTATCCAAGCGGTCGATGATGATCTCGTCCGCGAAGGCGGCATTTTCAGTTTGCTGGTCAGAGAGGCCCGAGTGTTTAAGTATGGCAGTGGCACGGGGAGCAATTTCTCTCGATTACGGGGAAAAGGCGAGCGCTTAAGCGGCGGTGGCACGAGCTCAGGAGTGATGAGTTTCCTGAAAATTTTTGATGTGGCTGCGGGCAGCGTCAAGTCCGGTGGCACTACTCGACGGGCAGCGAAGATGGTCTGCTTAGATATGGATCATCCGGAAATTGAAGAATTCATCTGGTGGAAAGTCCGGGAAGAAGAGAAAGTGGCCAGCTTGGTAGCCGGGAGCAAAGTCATGAAGAAAAAGCTGGCGCAGCTTATGGCGCAGGTGAAAGGCAAAGAGAATCCCCTGGCGGACCAAGAGGTACAAGAGGCTGTTCGCGAAGCGGCCCGGCAGGACATTCCGCTGAACTATGTTGTCCGCGCTATAGCGCTGGCGCAGCAAGGCTATGATTTGCCGCTGCGGGAGTTCGATACGCATTATGAGTC
>JAUYQE010000090.1 GCA_030695605.1 Nanobdellota archaeon | reverse complement strand
ACACTATCAATTGATATTTAAAGTTATCGGTGGAGAATTTTCTGTTTAAAGAGCCGGCTGATATTTAACTGGCGGCGACTACGTCATACTATGCCTACGCTTTGCTTCAATATTTTTTGCAGAAAAATACATGTCTGTGCTTAAAAATAAAAAAATAAAAAAAAAAATAAAGAAAACTAAACTGCTATGATAAGAAACTTAGTACCGCGGGGGTCGTCTCTTTGCGTAACAGTCTCTGCAGAAAACTGGCTTACCTTCCGTGGGCTTGAAAGGAACTTCACATTCCTGCCCGCAGTCGGAGCACGTCGCTTTATGCATTTCTCGAGGACCAAAGTCTCTTCGAGGAGGGCCTCTGCTTTCAAATGATCTCATTCTTATTCCTCCATTCTCAACATGGCCAAAGTCTTTGCTTTGGCTTATTGGTTTTTAGGCTAAAAAGAAGCCCTATTTAAAAAGCTTCCGATAGGAAAATTGATGCCGTCAAGATACGGGGGTCGGAATCTTTAAAAATAAAAGAACAGAAAGCATGCATATGCGCCTTATTTCCTGGAATGTCAATGGCTTGCGGGCAGTCTTGCAGAAAGGCTTCCTGCAATTTGTGGAGCAGGAAGATCCAGAAGTTATCTGCCTTCAGGAAACCAAAGCCCAGCGCGACCAAGTTGCTGCCATCCTCCAAAACTATCCGCACCACTTCTGGAATTCTGCCCAAAAGAAAGGCTATTCCGGCACGGCGATTTTCTCCAAACTGAAGCCGCTTACCGTCACGTACGACATGCCCCAGCATTCTGGCGAAGGGAGGATCATCACCGCAGAATTTCCCCGCTTTTTCCTGGTGAACGTTTATACGCCGAATGCGCAGCGCGGCTTAATGCGCCTAGAATACCGCCAGCAATGGGATAAAGATTTCCTGCAGTACATTAAACAGCTGGAGAAAAAGAAACCGGTCATTTTCTGCGGCGACCTGAACGTGGCGCATCAGGAGATTGATCTAGCACATCCGAAAGCCAACCGGAAAAACGCTGGATTTACTGACGAAGAACGGGCCGGCTTTTCCCGTATTCTTGATTCGGGCTTCTTGGATACCTTCCGGCTGTTCACCAAAGAGCCTGGCCATTACACTTGGTGGAGCTACATGTTCGATGCTCGAAAAAATAATGTGGGCTGGCGAATCGACTACTTCTGCGTATCGCCAGCGCTTCAGCAGCACGTCAAAGAAAGCACGATTCTCCCACACGTGATGGGCTCGGACCATTGCCCGGTACGGCTGGTTGTAGAAGATAAATAAGAACAGGCTTTAAAAACAAACGCTTCTTTCTTTCTAGCATGGAGAGCAAACCACCGTACCATTGGGCAAAACAACAGGAACACATTACAGAAACTCTCTCCGCAACCCACGACCCCTACAAAGAATGGCATCCGGATCCCCAAGGCTATTTTCTCATCCGGATAAACAGGACAAAGAAACGCATAGAAGCCGGCTTTGTGACGCCGAAACACGTCATTACCAAGATAATTTATGGCACAAATGCTATTGCTTTGTATCACACCATTATCCGCAAGAAACTGCTGAGCCGTCTGGAGCATGCTGCCTATCTCGGCAAAGAGCTGTATAAAGCGGAATTAGCGTTGCAATACGGCAAAGACTACCGGCAGGAAGTGCCCTTGCGCTTTCCGGAATTGAAAGAGAAAGTGAAGCTGAGAGAAAAAAGTTAAACACCTGTTTTTTACTTATCAGTAACAAATGCAAAGAAATATTTATAAACAGTGCTCATTTTAGGGCTTTTATGGATGTAACATTTGCTGAACAGAGAGAGCGCCAGGAAGCGACGCCAGACATGGCTTCTTTGAGAGATACTGATGCCATTATTATCGGAGAAACGCATAACATACGAGCACATCAAATAGACCAAGCCCGGCTTATCACTATACTCCAGCCGGAGTATGTTCTCCATGAGGGATGGGATGAGGCAACGCCGGAAGACACCAACAAGATCATACGATGCTATGCATTAGCAACACTGCAGGATGTTGTAGGTAAAAGCTATTCGCCCGAGCAGCTGGGCATAACCAAAGACGTGTTCCTAAGAATAGAGCAAAAAAAAAGTGAGAGGTATGAGCAGTATCGAGAACTCTATCAGAAAAAAGGCTTAACTCCAGCGGGAGCAAGCCAAGAAGCAAAAAATCTTGTTGAAAAAGATGGAGTGTATCCCCGCTCATTCACGGAGCTTCTGGAAACTCCATTTTACGAATGGGGCATGCCGGTTTGTGAGGCAGTGCAGGAACTGCTTCTTGAAGAAACAAATGGCTCTAGCGATCTTAGAGATGTACGGAAAAGAGGCGCCAAGCGAATCAGGGAACAGAAATTGCACCATGAGCGTGCGCAAGGATTGGACTACCTCTACCGGGCGATAGCCAAAGCAGAAGGAAAATTAGCGGGCTGTGACATCAACAAGAGCCTCCCCCGATTAGAGGACGTCATTGAAGAGGATCGTCGAGGAGGCAGCGTAGAAAGCCCGGATGCTATCACGGGAAAAGAAACAGTGAGCGGCTATACAGATTCTTATGATCGCTACAAAGAACGACTTGTTGCATATATTCAAAATATGAATGCGATGCGAGAACGAACAATGGGAGTACGCATCGTAGACTATGCCCGAAAAAAAACGGCGAAAAAGCCACTCTTTGCGATCGTTGGAAGCCACCATGCAAGACCGGATTCCGGGATATATCCCGTTTTAGAAGTAGCCGGGGTACGATGGAAAACGATTATCCAAGAAGAGCCGGAGAATCTTCTGGTCAATGACGTTGAGTACGTCCTGCAACTTGGCGCACAATAGTACACAGGGGAGAATTCTTCAAAAGTGAAAATACATCCCGACTATAAAAATGTCCTAGTAAAAAGGCTATGAGAATCTTACGTCGCCTGCAGCTTTCGCCGTTTCTTGGCCTTCTTGATCTTCTTGCGCTGCCATTTCCAGCGCATTTGGCCCTTTTTCTTCCAGCGGCGTGAACTGCGTTTCATGTGCGGGAAAAAGGAAGGCTCTTTTTTATAAATCTATCGGGACGGTATTGAAGCGAGAGGGAATAACTGTTGAGTTATAGCTTCAAAATTCCAACACCTCCCTTACCACATATTCTCCCGGAAACGCTAATTCCACCACGTACTTTCCTTCTTTCATCGACCGCCAGAACGAAAACGGCTGGAAGCCCCGCTTTATCTCGACAATTTCTTTCTTGCTATTCAGCAGCAGCACATCGATGGGAAAGAAGACAAAGAGCATATGCAGGGAAACCCGTTTTTCTTTCGGAAATTCCATAATGAGATTCTGCTTCCGACGGAACATGAGGCCGCGGGCTTGAGAAAATGCCGTGCGGCAGTATCGTTCGTGAGACGAGATGCGGGCTCTTTGGCTCCCATTGAAAATCATAGCCTAAGAAAAAGCGTTCCCCTTTTTTAAAGTGCTTTTCCCGGCGATAAGGTAGTGTTTACTTAAAAGTAGTAAAATGACCAAAAGATTTATAAACAACGGGCCCTAAAATCCGCTTATGGCACAGAACACAGAAATACCTGATGATGAGCTGATAGTACTTGATGAAAAAGTCCTCGGCAGTCTTGGCAGGCAGCCAACGGTCAACCAAGTACTCAGCCGCTTTGAGAGAGGAACGTATGCCATCCCTATCAGCAATCACTCTATAACACTAACCCCGCAGCAGTTCTTGGGTAAAGGAGGCGAGGGCATTACGTATAGAAGCGGCGATGACCTTGGCGCAGCTGTCAAGCTGCGGCCAATTCTTTCTGGGCTCCCCCCTTTGCCGCAATTTGGAGAAGGGCCCGTACCCGTGGCTTGTTCCTATCATGATGGAGCTCTGGAGCTGCAGCGCTTACCGTCCGGGCCTCGAGCAATCATTCAGGACTTAAGATGGGAAGAACAAGGCGCTTACCGGCACGCCGCTGCCGAACAAACCATCACCCACACCTGTTCAGGCCTTCCCGGGGCAGTAGAATTCTTGGACGGCACGTATCTTCTCGTCGTTGAAGAGCGGGGAAGCCAGCTCCTGGCCGGCCTGCTCACCAAATTGATAGATGGAAAAACGCTCAGCGACCATATGAAAATTGGCGATCTTTCTCTTCAGGAAAAGCTGCTGATTGTTGCTCAGGTAGGAGATACGCTCCGAGAATACCAACGGCGGAGCATTGTGCATGGGGATCTGAAACCAAGGAATATCATGATCGATGAAGGAAAAAGACCAACAATCATTGACCATGGCATCTCGCAACTTCTCCTCAACGAGTATAAAGACTTAGGGCACATCTGCGGAACTCCGATGTATCTTGCACCAGAAGCTGCGGCAAACCGATTTAACCGCAAAACGGATTTTTATTCCCTGGGGATTATTGCCTATGAGCTGCTTATGGGAGAACACCCCTATCCTGCGAACGGAATAAATGGGTGGAACGATAATCTGCATTACTTTCGCTTGCAAGGGTTCTTTTGCGATACTGTAGAAGCAGAAAAGTTTTGCTATCGGGTTCGAAAAGCGCTCGGGGAGCGGGGCTATGCGCCGCGCCTGGCCTGGAGCATTGCCGGAGCCCTGCATGGCCAGCCAGCCTCTCGGGAAACTTCTTTGCCGGACGTAGCCAGAGAATATGCTGCTTTGGAAACCAGTAAAAGAGTACAGCCACCATACACCCTGAACAAAGGAAATACTTTATGGGAGACCATGCCCGTGAAGATGGAACCAGATCAGACGACTCTTCTTGAACTGACAGAAGCCATGAGGCTGACGGGGCCGGAGTTGGACGTTGCATGAAAACCCTTGACACGTACTTGGGAATCGAGCCGTTCACGGTTTTGGTAGACGATTCTCTGCGATTACGAGAGTTGGCGGAAAAAGCCAGAGGCTTGCGAGCGTTGCCATTTACGAAAAAGTTAGAAGCGGTTAAAAGACTGGCTCTTGATGCCATGGTTAATGCGTATGAACAGATGATTGTTTGGGAAAGAAAAGCTAAGGAATTGGCAGGAGTCCCAACAACGGGCTCTGACGGCAAAGTTGATATTTCTGCATATGAAACCGCAAGGCAACAACAGGAAAGATTCAGAAATATAGTTTTTCAAGGACATCCCCTGAGTCACGCTCTTGAACAAGAAGCCGGCTGTTGCAGATATCAAGGAGCATTGTTTTTTGTTCTCGGGTATGAAGCGGATTTGGGAGATCAGCATTTTGTGCACGCTGCACCCGTAAATAGTCGAGCTAATACGGTATTTAATGAAGTTTTTCAGGATGGGCAACCATACAAAGTCAGTATTTTTACGGAAAGTTTGAAGGATAAGGTTTTGGATTATTCACGGCAAAATCAAAGGATATTTGAACAGGCTTTTGAAACACTTCCCGGAAGGAATTTTTATTCCTACCACAGAACTCCCCGGGGATTGGTGCTTGTTGAAAATCTGGAAAGGCATGTGAGGAGCTTTGGAGAATAACGATGGACAGCATGATGCATTATACGTCTTGGAACAATTGGAAAAAGATTCAAGAAACCGGGTTCTTGCTTCCCAATTCATTGGAGTA
>JAUYQE010000078.1 GCA_030695605.1 Nanobdellota archaeon | reverse complement strand
GAAGTGAAGAACAAAGGCAACTTCGATCTTGACCAGCGCGATTGCTTTGTGCAGATGACCGGCGCTGATCCAAATATTATCCGCGGTATTGACCAGCCGAGATCCTGCGGTGAAAATATCGGCGTGCTGGAAGGGAAAGATGTCTATAATGTCGAAGGCAGCGCGAACCAGCTGGAATTCCGCTCCGCGGGCATCGCCTTACCGCCCAATGTCTTTGAATACAATCCGACGCTGAACATTGTAGCCTGTTATACCTATCGCACTACGGCTCCCCCCCTCGTCTGCATTGATCCTTTATTTTACCAGATTACCTCAGAACAAAAAGCCTGCACACCGAAAGATGTGAGTACTGGCAGTGGGCAAGGCGCACCCGTAGGCGTGAGTTATGTGGGCGTGGATATGGTCGGCGGCAGAGCTATTTTTGAAATCAATGTGAAGAATTTTGGATCCGGAAGAGTGCTTAGCCCTTTTGTCAGTCTGCAAACCTGCGGCTCGGGCAGCTTGGAATTTACCGATATTGACCGGCTCCGCTACAGCGTCCGCTTGGGCAGCACCGGGCTTCCGGGAGACTGCAAGCCCCGGGACGGCTTTGTCCGCTTGACGAACGAGCAGGGAAAGATCATCTGCAGCTTTGACATTCCTGGCACGGTGGCGTATGAAACGCCGCTGCTGGTGGATCTGGATTACAGCTACACGGAATCTATTTCGAAGGAAGTGAAAATCATCCGCACGCCGGAATAAGTGGAGAACTGACTTAGATTTTCTTTTTGCGATTGGAAAGTTGCTTTTTCTTCAGGTTTAAACAGGTTTTTGACGTATAAAAATTAGTCGTGAGGCTGAATGAAATGAAGCCTCACTAGAGCGCATTTAGATCCAAGCTTTTTGCGAACGGAGTGAGCCAAAAAGCTTGAGAGTAAGCTTTATATACAGAAAAGATTTCTTTAGGTCAAGAGAATATAAAGAGGCTTTGCATGAAAAAAGTGATGGTGTTTGGTATTCTTCTCCTGAGTATCTTCTTAGTTTCCTGTGGTCCGCAGCAGCAAGCACCTTCTCAAGGAGCGTTTCTGGGCGGCACGCAGGGCGTTTTAGCAGACTTCGAGCCATTTGGCGTTGAGGAAGAAGGGAAATTCACTATTTTTGACACAGAAACGTTTCCGCTGGAAGTGACGCTGCGCAATAAAGGTGAATATGACCTTCAGCCGGGCGATATGAAAGCCAAGCTTCTGGGGCCATCCCCGGATGAATTCAGTGGCATTCCCGCTTTTGAAAAGCAAAATGCCGGTATCATTGACAAGATTTCTGAACTGGTGCCGCTGGGCGGAGAGGAAACCCTATCTTTTGCTAGCGATGCTAAATATGAGCAGGATGTTACCGGCGCCATTGATCGGGAATGGTTCGCCAGCCTGGAATACAAATACCAGACGTACCTCATCCTTCCTGAAGTTTGTTTGAAAGAAGATATTACTGACGAACGGATTTGCGAAGTAAATGAAGCCAAAACGTTCTTTGTGTCCGGTGCTCCGGTTACCGTAACCAGTGTTGAAGAAAGTACCGCAGGAAAAGGCATCATGGCTTTACGCATTAAAGTCAAAAATGTCGGCGGCGGAGAAGTCGCTCGGCTGGGAGAAGCCTTCGGCATCCGGGACGAATTAAGCTACAGCATCGATGATCCTGCCTGGGAATGTAAATCCGGAGGAAAAGTAAACGAAGCGAGGCTCGATAATGGAGAGGCAGAAATCGTCTGTAAGCTGAAAGCAGCGCTGGCGGAGGGAACACTTTCTACCAAGCAAGTCAGCTTGACATTTGATTACCGCTACCGCGACTTGATTCAGGAGACGTTACGGATTAAGCAGAGTGTGGAGTAAGGCACAATTCGAAAAGTGAGTGATTTCCGTGTTTTTAAGAAAATTTTGGGAAGTTTCTTGTTGTGATTTTATCTTTTTGTCGTCGGTTGAAGCTTATACTACCTCAACTCTAAAGAAAACAAAAAGTGAGTGATTTTGTACATCACTAAGAAATCGAATTGTGCCGTGGAGTAAGGCATATTCTTATACTCAACAAAATTTTCTAGGATAAATGTTTAAAAAGTGAGTGCTTTTTCTCGAAATGTCAGAATTGGAGGAAGAAAAAATGAATCTCAAGACAGGATTAATGGGCGCCGGCTTGGTTGCGCTATTGGGTGTTGGATGCGAGAAGCATGATGTTTCTGTTACGGAAAGCCATGTCCTTTTAACAAGGC
The DNA here is from genome assembly GCA_030695605.1 of Nanobdellota archaeon. Classification (GTDB taxonomy): domain Archaea; phylum Nanobdellota; class Nanobdellia; order Woesearchaeales; family GW2011-AR9; genus JAUYQE01. The sequence continues at coordinate 2,920 of JAUYQE010000078.1, read as the reverse complement.
CTTCTGAGTGTGCAGAAGTAAGAGACATACGCTATGTAAGAGCACGGGGGATTGAGTACCAATTGCTTTGCACTGATAGCGCCGGGAATATGGCGCTATATCGGCGTAATAGAGAAGTTGATAGCTGGGAAAAAATAGAAGTCAGATAAATCAAAAGCCTTTCTCCCTTTTTGTATCTAGTCTACGTTAGTTCTCAAAACAACAACCCATCCAAATCAAGATGAGGTTTTGCTACTGCCATTTCATGTAATGCTTCACCTAAATTCATAACCACAGAAAGTTTCCTATGTTCAATGGGCTGGTTCAACTCCAAAGCCCTGTCTATTCCATACTGCATACCCCTGCTTATGCCAAAATCTTCGTATATGGCTCGTATATCAAACCGATCCCCCAGAGCTTGGCCCGCCGTAATGCCTAAGAACCTCTCTTCCGGGATGGCGTCATTGAGAATCCCTGCCTGCGTAAAAAAGAGATGCGACGCATAGGGGGCTTCTCCCCGTTTCAAACAATCTCGCACACAGAGCCTGGCATAATACACATTCCTGGCAGTTAATTCCCAATTTTCCCCTTTGAAAGGGCTTTCAATGTAAACTAATTTCATGGACTGGAAGAGCCTAAAAGAAGTTTAAATTAATTTGGGATATAAAACCTACAGGTTTTACTGCCTACTTCCCACCAGCACCGCAAACGCCAGGAAACTTTCCAGCTGCACGTACTCATCGCTGCCTTCGACCAAGTGAAATTCCACTTCGCCGCATTTCTCGACCAGCTCCAGCTTCTTTCTATCGTCGAGGGAAAGCTGCCAGATTTCTTTCTGCACTTGCTTGACAATGTCCAGGCCCGAAAGCCCATAATTGAGCATGAGGCTGAGCAGCTGCTTGCGCGATTCAGGAAACTTGCCGGAAACCGCCAGCTGGAGTACCTCTTTCACTTCCCGCGGCTTGGCAACGGCTGCCATAGAGTAGACGAGTTCAGCAGTTATATTTTTCTGCAGGACCGCACAACTCTGCAAGATATTTTCTAACCGCCGGCAATCGCCTTCGCAAATGTCAGCAAGAGCCTGTTGGGCGTCTGCTGCAATGGTTAAGCTTTCCCGGCGGGCAATTTGCTCGATGAGGGAAAAAATTTCTTCTTCGGACAGCGGCTTGAAGCGGAAGATGGCGCATCTGCTTTGGATCGGATCGAGTATTTTGCTAGAGTAATTGCACGACAAAATAAAGCGGCACGTTTTCGTATAGTTCTCCATCGTCCGCCGCAAGGCCTGCTGCGCTTCTCTCGTTAGCGCATCGCTTTCATCAAGATAAATAATTTTGAAAGGAATATCACCCAAGGCTTTGGTCCGCGCAAAATCCTTCACTTTCACCCGAACGACGTCAATACCCCGCTCGTCAGACGCATTGAGCTCCAGCATGTTCTCGCGCCAATGCTCGCCGTACAGCTCTTTAGCAATGACCAAAGAAAGCGTCGTCTTTCCCACGCCAGCCGGGCCCGCAAACAGCAGGTGGGGCATGCTTTTGGTTCTGACAAATGCTGCTACTTTCTCAACAATCTCTTTCTGCCCTTTAATTTCGGCAAAAGTCTGCGGCCGGTACTTTTCCGTCCAGATAAGAGAATCCATGATGCTGGCTGGAGACAGAAACTTTATAAGCTTTATGACAAAGAACGGGCGGCTGCCAAAAAGCTTTCTAACGAATATATCTTTGATATTCTTCAATGTGACCGCTTAAGCGATTGCACAAATACTCGCTAGCAAACCCTAATTGATCCCGAATCAGCAGGGATTCGGCTAAATACCTTTCTTTTTGGGTAGTTGTCCACTGCTTGAGCGGGGGTGCCAGATTTGTTATCCTATCCCCAAGCTTGACCATGGCAATTTCTGAACCCAACACCAGAATCCGGTCGATGCTGTCTTTTATTTGCTGCTCTTTGGGAAAATCCTCGTTTTTGGTCAAGGCCTGTACGCCCTCGGCAACAGCTGGTCCAAAGTGTTGCACCAGAGAAGCATACGTTACTTTTGTATCTTCTAACGTGTCATGCAGCAGCGCACAGCGGACAGTGAGATCAACATCGCGATCGGGATGAACCGATAAAGCCGACAGAACTTCCGTAGCCACTTTTACCACATGGCTGATGTAGGGATGGCCTGACCCGGGCACCTTTTGGTTGCCGTGGGCCTCAGCAGCAAAGTCCAAAGCCTGGAGGAAATATTCTTGGGACCAAATCATGGGGTTTCTTTCCGCTCTTGTATCGCTTGGTGGTACAATTCTTCCACCTGCTCCCAATTCACCACATTCCAGAAGGCTTTCACGTAATCTGCCCTGCGGTTCTGGTAGTGCAGATAATACGCGTGTTCCCATACATCCAATCCCAGCAGCGGCATTTTCCCGTCACTTATTGGCGAATCCTGATTAGCAGTACTCTGTACTTCCAGCTTTCCTTTATTCAAGGCAAGCCAGGCCCAGCCGCTGCCGAAACGGCCCAGGGCAGCTTTCAAAAAAATGTCCTGGAATTGCTCCAAGCTGCCAAAAGTCGATTTTATAGTATCAGCAACTTTCCCGGAAAAAGGCACATTTTTCTTCAGCAGCAGCCAGAAGAAAGAATGATTGACATGCCCACCGCCGTTATTGCGCACCGCTGTTCGGATCTCTTCGGGAACTGCTGAAAGGTCTTTGAGCAGCTCCTCAGCGGTTTTTTTCTGGAGCGCAGCATGCTGCTCCAGCGCTTTGTTCAGATTATCTACATATGCCTGATGGTGTTTGGTGTAATGGATCTCCATCGTTCTGGCGTCGATGAACGGTTCGAGAGCGTTATACACATACGGCAGCTTTGGTAACTGATGGGTCATGAGAGGAACCTCCGTTAATTTTTATTACAATGAGAAATAATAGAATAAGGAAACGTTTTTAAGGATTGTGGAAGA
>JAUYQE010000058.1 GCA_030695605.1 Nanobdellota archaeon | reverse complement strand
TTCAATATTTTAGCGGGAGAATGAGCGGGTAGCGGTTAGTGCGTGGCAAGAGAATTACTACTTTTAGTTAGCAACCAGCCAAAAGATTTTTAAATACACCACACTTTTAAGTGGTAACTGTACTGGTGTATCCTGATGACTACCACTCCTAACGATACTACTGAAACGCTTGGCCGAAAGGCTGCAGAGACAGCTCTTCAAATTCCTATTATGATGATGAGCCCAGAAGAAGCTGAAGAACGTCTGGCTCAGATTAATCAGGAAATTCAAAGCTGCTTGTCGAATATTGATAGACATCTCGTTACCGTTGATGCTCGTTTAGCCCGGCTTGCTGAATTAGAACGGGGAAATGCACCTGCATCCCTCTCGGCTGAAACACTTTATACCGATGGTTCTCTGATGAGCTCCCAGGAAGTTGAAGCTTTCTTGGCGGACATAGAAAGCCGTTTCGCTCGGCTTGCGGAATTAGAAGCTCGGGTTGCCCATGCTGCCCCAGAAAGTAGAGCCCAAAACGATGCGGGGTCAGAAAAAGATGCGCTGGATATGAACAAACAAGCCTCCTCTTTTTTTGACGATCAACTTGAACGTGCTCTCATTGTCGAGCATCCTCTCAAGAAATGCAAAAGTGTTTCACACTATCGAAAACGAACAGTATTTCCTGCTGCCGCAGGCTTTGTTCTCGGCAGTTTGTTCGGACATTTTGCTTTTTCACACGATGAATCTGAAGAGCTTTCTTATGAAGCTGCTCGCGCGCACATACATTCTGCGGCATCGCTGGGAGAAAGCCGGGCGTTGCGCCAGCGGATCGAACAGGAAACATCTCATTTCGATGCATTGCAAGCGGAACGGGAAAATTCATATTCCCATTATGCGACGATTACCATGGCTACACCGGAAGAGGCACTTGCTCAGTACAATGCTTTCTTGGAATCGGTGGGTGGCGAATTGATCGTTTCCATTAGCCAATATCGAGCTTTTGCAGAAGCGGCTGGTGAACCGGTCACGGAAGCAGGCATCTGCAGAGCGGCCCTTGGTGAACTGTATCGGGCTATGGCTTTCCGGGAGACGGATGCCCTTAACGAGCAGCAGTTTGCTGATGCGATAAGCTTCCGGTGCACGGATGTTGATGTTGAGAGTGATCATTATCGCTTTGTTTCATATAATGGACGAGCACCACAAACCGGAGAGGATCGATAGAAAAATAGGGAGGAAGAAAAATGACCAAAAAATTATCTTTATTCACCGTTGCAGCTTTCAGCAGCTTTTTAGCATCTGCAGCGGCAGCACAAGAAAATGGCAGTGTGTACGTCTCTGATGAAGAGCCGAATTGTCCGGCGGCTGTTTCCGCTCCGGATTGCCCAGAACCCGATCCTTGCGTTTGTCAAGCTGTAGAATGTCCGGCCTGTCCAGAAGTTCCTTCCTGCCCCGCTCCGGCTCCCTGTGCCGAGCAGGAATCTCCAGAACAACCATCTGCCGCGCAACAGCAGCGAAGACAGCGGCGCCATGTGCAGCAAGCTCTTGATGAGTCTCGCTCGCACCTCCACTACGCCGCTCTTCTGGGAGAAAGCCGGGCGTTGCGCCAGTTCGTCGAAAATGGCCTGCCGGAATCCGGATCAAGCCAAGCTCCTCGAGAAGAAGACCTCCAAAGACGCTATCAGCAATTAGCGGAAGAGTTTCGCGCGTATCGGGTTGAAGATGCCTTACGCGCCAGCACGCTCCGCGAAGAGCTCCGCCGCTTGGAAGCGTTAATTACTGGCGGGCCCTCTGTCTCTTTCATTCCTCGGGTCGGTGGAGAACTCTACAATGGTTCACCATCAGCAACCGTAGGGATCGATCTCTGTGTCGTTGCCGAAGAAGATGATCTTGTCGGCGGTTGCTTAGGGGGCCAGATTTACGTCGCTGAAGATCCGCTTATGGGAGAGTCCGCACGTGCTTTGCCCTACGAAGAGCGCAGGTACGAAGGCGATTTTTCCAGCACCTCGCAGGGAACCCGCCGGACGAGCACGAGATTGGAAGGCCTGGGTGCTTTACAGCTGGCGGTAGCGTTCCATGCGGTGCGCGGCAATCCTTCCTTGGGCTTAAACATTGGAACAGCCGTCCGCTTTGCCGAGCAGAGCACGACTACCACCACAGATCGCCGGGACCAATTGTATAATCCCGATGGTGTTCCCGTTGGCACTGCGCACGAAGGAAGGTATGAGCACGGTACGCCAGAAGAACTGACGGATACGTTCGTGCCTTTTGCAGGCATTACCTACTGCCGGGACAGCTTTTGCTTGGGCGCAAACGCGGGCGTTGCTGATGATGGCAATAGCGTTTTCCAGTTTAGTCTGGGGTATATCGTTATACCCTAAACGCTGAAAATAAAGATTGAATAAAGGTGGTTTTGCGTGCCAGATAATACTAACAAAAATGCAAAAGCAACAAATCATTCCCCGAGTACTGTTTATCATTCTCTTACTGGGAAGTATGCTTCCTTTGGCGCAGGCCGCTGCCCCACCGCAACTCACTACTGATCTTTTGGCAGCTTCCGTCGCTGCCCGCGAATCTTTTGAGCTTGGTGTCTTTATCACCAGCAGCACGGAGTTCTCGCTGTGGATTGATCTCATTGATCGGGAAAGCAGGCAAGAACATGCGTTGGTGAGAAATTATATTACGGAACGGAATCCGGCAACGAGCGTTCGGCCGTACTTTAATCTATACTCTTTGCCTACCACTGGCCTCAGCGGCGCCTATTTTCTGCGTGTTCTGGTGCAGAACGCTGATGGCAGTGCGGAGAGGCTTTTAGCCGTAACCGTCCGAGGAGAAAGATCCGGAATTTTCGTCGGAGATGTGCCTCCCGTGGAAGCGCATTTTGAGCCTTTGCCAGACATCGATGAGTCACCCCGCGAAGAGCAAGGGCCCCCGGTCATGGAACAGATAGGCGACAAAGTTATCTTTGAGGGGCAGCTGCTGCGCGTTACCTTTGCCGTTAGCGATCCTCAGGACGATCCCATTACCGTTTTTGGCTTGCTGCCTCCGGGAGTGACGGAAGATCTGGAGCAGCTGGCTGTCAAGCAGTCTCGGGGAAGCGCGACGTTCTATCTCCAAGCTTCGTACACCTTCGTAGAAGCCCCTGCAAGTGAACGGTCTTTCCCGGTGCGCATCATTGCCTGGGATGGGACGAATGTTGCGGAGCAGGTTTTTACTATTACGGTTCTGGATTCTTTCCCGGAAGAGTATGTCCCTCCGGAACAGGATGAGGAAATTCCCGAGCCTGATGAAGATATCACCGACGACTTCCCTGAGGAGTATGTGCCTGAGGATGAAAGCCCTCCAGAAACATCGGTAACAACCACCAGGACGGTTCTTCCACCGGTATTCTGGGCTCTTCCTGTCAATACCACCACGATCGTAGAAATAACGGAAGAGATTATTACGGAAGAGATTATTACCGCTATCGGCATACCGGAGCCGGAAGATCAGGAAGAGAACGATGAAGAAGAAGAAGAAGATGAAGAAGAGGGGGACGATGAAGATACCGAGGGAGACGAAAATCACCCGCCGATTATAACATCCACGCCTCTTACCACGGCCCGGGAAGATGAGCTCTATACGTACCAGGTCATTGCCGAAGATCCCGATAATGATCCCTTAACGTATCATCTCGTTACCGCCCCCCGCGGCATGGCCATGACTGCTTCCGGCCTGATCCGCTGGACGCCCCCACGGGAAGGCGCGGAACTCGTCCGCATACAGGTTAGTGACGGCCAGCTCAGCGCTTTCCAGACATATACTATTACTGTTACTAAGGTTGCGGAGAAGCTGGCCATCATTTCTGCCCGGCTGCTTCCCGATGAATTTGTGCGGGTTGGCAGTGAAATAGTGGTCACAGTAACCGTCGAAAACCGGGGCATGGAAGCACTGGAAGATGTCCGCCTGCGGGCGTTTATTCCGGATATCGGGGTCATCAGCGGTAGCGCTCAGATCGATCGGCTGCTTCCCGGCGAAAGGGCCCAGCAGCACCTCTCCCTCTGGCTTCCTGCCTCCGTTCATCCGGGAGTGTTTATGGTCAAGATCACTGCTGAAAGCCAGGACGCGAGAGAAGCCGTTTATCGGCAAATGACCATTCAAGAATAGAAAAGTATGGTTGTTACTTTAAAATACTCAATGTTTCGAAACATTTATATAGAACCCCCTATTTTAGGAGGTAAAAGAAGCAATTATGCTCAAAACAACAAAAAGTTTGGAGGAAGATAAAAAATGAGAAAACTTCTGAGCCTTGTGGCTTTAGTCGTACTGAGCTTGCTGACGATCTCTTTAGTGAGCGCCGCAAGTTTGGCCCCTGCGCTTGACGTGACTCGCGTTGAAATCAACGACGAGGAAGTTGAGCGTTGGACGGGAGTAGGAGAACCCGATTGGTCTCCGGACGGGAATACCTATGGTACACCCAAAGTAGCTGATGACCTTGTTGTCGGTGCTCTTGCCGTTGAAGAAGGTGAGACTTTAGAAATCGAAGTGACTTTAGAAGCGAACGCCGATGTTCGCGATGTGCAAGTAGAAGCGGATATCCGCGGCTACGAGTACAGTGATTATGACGATTTGAGCGATGAAACGCATGTCTTCGACATGCATGGAACCGCTACTGCGCCCAGCACCAAATCCGTGCGCTTGTCTATCGACTTGCCTCGGGATTTGGATAATGACCGCTACTTGCTGCGCTTGCGGGTGACGGACAAGGATCGCGCAGACTTGACATACTATGTGGTATTGCAAGTTGAGCCGGTTCGCCATGGGGTTGACCTCGTGGACATGTCCCTGTCTCCGGGCAGTGTCGTAAGAGCTGGCCATTCTGTGCTGGTGAGTGTCCTCGTCGAGAATTTCGGCGATAGAGAAGAGGAAGATGTGAAAGTGACCGCGAGCATCCCCGCTCTGGGTGTCAGCGCTACGGAATACGTAGATGTTGATGCGGATGAGCGCGAAGATGTTGCTGAACTGATGCTGCCCATTCCGGCTGCGGCTGAGGCTGGACAGTATGAAGTTCAGGTAATGGTGCGCTACGATGATTTGCGGGAAACGATGACGAAGAAGTTCATCCTGCAAGTTATTGCGGACGACTATCTGTCCCGGGATGCGTTCCCGGCGGACGACCAGCTCGTCTTAGCGGTTGGCCCTGAAATGCAGAGCGTTGCTGCCGGCCAAATGGCTACGTACGGCATTGCCTTGACCAATGCGGGAAGCCGCTCCAAGGCGTATGTGCTGCAAGTAGCCACCGGCGACTGGGCTTCTGCCAAGCTCTCTGACACTTTGGTTGTCTTGGAGCCCGGCCAGAGCAAAGTCGTCTATGCCGACGTAACGGCTGCTATGAATGCAGTTGCAGGCGAGCACACTGCTTCCCTGACCATCTCCTCGGGAGATTCCGTCTTGGAAAAGGTTGGCTTACGGGCGACTGTACAGGCAGCTGCTCCTGCTCCGGCAGGCAGTGACGTCAGCCTGAGAAACGGATTAGAAATAGCCTTGATCGTACTGGTAGTCTTACTGGTTGTGATTGGCTTGATAATCGGCTTCTCCCGGCTACGGAAAGACGACG
>JAUYQE010000052.1 GCA_030695605.1 Nanobdellota archaeon | reverse complement strand
CACAATGTTAAAGCGGTCCGAAACATGATTCAGCGGGTAGTGATTCAGATGGCAAGCAACATCTCCGACGCGGACATCAAGGCTTTCATGGATCTCTTTAAAGTGCTTTTGCAGGCGATCCAATCTCTTTTCATCATGATTGCCCACGATAAGAATCCGATTCCTACAATTAATCTTCTCTAAAAGATCAACCCCTTCGTTATCGATGACGGCATCCCCCACAATATACAGCTCATCATCCGGTTGTACCACATCATTCATGTTATTGATAATGGTCCGGTTCTGCTCCTCGACAGTCTTAAACGGCCGAAAATAAAGATTACAATCGCCAATCCGGCGCTCGTTCAGATGCCAATCAGCAGTGAAATACTTGGCCATAGAGCCAGCTTTTTTCAGGGATTTATAAATAGTTTATGGAAAAAGGGCTTATTGACTGTTCGAGACAGCAAAGGTATTTAAAAAAAAGAATCTTATGAGCAGTATGCTCAGAATTCTTTTCAGCCAGCCGGAAGGCGAACGGCAGCACGTGCATGATTCGCTGGTCGAACGGCTGCAGCAGGAGCATGACGTGGAGTATATGATGGAAGGGGAGGGCTTCCTCTGGGAGCTGATGAATTGCAATTTCTCTGGTGGAAAGCGATACGATCTCATTCTGTATGATTCCGGCTTTCTCTGGGGCGGGGCGCCGAAAGAGAAGAGAGTGAAGCTGTTTGCAGGATTTGCCGCTCAGAATCTCCAATACGCCCAAACGCCCGTTCTCGTGCTCGCGGACGAAGAGATACAAGAAGCTATTAGACCGATAGCAGAAAAAGCAGGATTTCAGCAGGTGGATTGTCCGTATAGGATTGAAAGAGTAGTCAGCAAAATTGAAGAGATGATGAAGAAAAAATAGCTATTGCTCTTACACGAGTTTCCGCTGCCGGTATTTCCCAACTTCTACAATGCTGAGCGTGTGAATCAGTTGTGCTGGGCGAATAGCTGTTAAAAAGCTCTTAAGCAGCCACTTTATTTGCTCAATTTTGAAAAAGCAAGGCATTCTCAGAACAATCAGTCCATAATGTGAACCTTTCGGATAAAGAAGCAAGCTTCCAAACTCGAGATCTCTAGTGATAAGAATAGCTTTTTGTTGTTTGGCATATTCCGCAATCCGTTTATCAGAAGCACCGTGCAAGCCAACAGCACAAACATCCTCAGCCTCAAAACCAAGCTCTGTAAGCAGTGCAATTGTCGAAAGCGGTAAATTTTCATCGACAAGAAATTTCATCTTACGCAGGGATTGGATGTACGACTTCGCCATGTACAAAAGAGGAAGCATATCCTATGGCGGTAAGGATCTGTTTTTTAGTAAGGCCATACTCCCGCTTAATCTCTTCATAAGTCATTCCAGCAGCCAACATATCGAGCACTTCTTCTACTGCAATTCGCGTGCCCTCTATGATCGGCTTTCCATGCCGTACTTTTTCATCGATAATGACCTGAACCATTGGCTTCGAAAAGATAAGAGCTTATATAAATTTAACTCCCTATTTCGTCATCCCCCCGCCCCCCGCCGGCAGGAAAGCAATAATGTCATCCAAATCGCCGCCGCCCAGCTGGTGCTTGATCTTCTTCGCAAGATCGCTCTTCTTCTCTTTGCCTTGAATGACGACGATAAAGCTCTTCGTCTGGTGCTGCACGGCTGCCAGCGGCCCGCCGATGATCCGCCTGTCAACCAAGCCAATCGCACCTTCCAGTTTTGGATGGAGATACGTAGTTTTCCCATAAATCATGAAGCTGCCTTTCGTCAAAAACTCGCCGGGCTTTGCTTCTTTGCTCACCTGCTCCGGCTTGACGTAAAAGACGTCAGCTGAAGCATGCCCTAACTTCCAGGCCCGGGAATAGACGGCAACCGCCTGGGCTGCTTCCTGTCTGGTGGCTTCCCCCGCAGCCTGCCCATTCTTCACGACAAAAAAAGGCGATCCGGCCATGTCGGTATGAAAAACTAGATCCTCTTTTTCCGTGTGCTTCTTGATGACCAGCTCATTGGACGTGGCATCTTTCCCGCCGACGCAGAGAAAGCCTTCCGAGGAGATAAACCAATGGAATTTTTCGTACCATTCGCGCTTGCGCTCTTTTCTCTGCCGAAGTTCCTGCTGCTTTTTTTCTTCCTCTTCCCAGAATTGCTTTTCTTCTTTCAGCAGCTTTTCCAGCTTTTTCTTGCTTTCGGCTACCGCCACTTCGGCTCCTGCTAACTTTTTCTTGGCTTTCTTTGCCAGGTCGAAATAATGCCCGGCATTTTCTTCCAGAGATTTAGTGAGGTCGAGTTCGATATGCATGGTGTCCTAAAAGAAAGCAAGTGATTTAAAACTTTGCTCGCGTTACGTAATTGGGGAAGAAGAAGCGGTTAAAATTAAGTTCTTTCTACCCATTCTTTTTTCAACAGCACAAACTCCCCTTTTTCAATCGCTCCTCGTATCTCTTCAAGCAAAGTGCTGAAGAAAGATAAGTTATGCAGCGTCATCAGCGTATAAAACGAAAGTTCCTTCGCTTTGTGCAAATGCCAGAGATAGCTGCGGGAAAAAGTCGTGCAGACCGTGCAGGCGCAGTGCCTATCCAAAGGCGCGCCATCATCACGAAAAGCGGCAGTCATTTTCAGCCGGAATTTGTTTTCGACTTTTCCTCCACTTTCCGGGCGGATAAACGCGTAGCCCATCCGTGCTAATCGCGTCGGGAGCACGCAGTCAAAGGTGTCCAGGCCAAGCTCCACATACGTGAAAATATCATCTACTGCACCAATGCCCAGCAGATGCTTGGCTTTTTCTTCCGGAAGAATCTTCATGACGGGCTGCACGAGAGCCAAGCTTTCTGTCTTGGGATTGCCAAAAATGCTGCCGATTGCCAAAGCCTCAAAATCCAGAGCAGAAATAAACCGGGCGCTTTCTGCACGCAATTCGGGAAACCGGCCGCCCTGAATGATGCCGTACAGCGCCTGCTTACCATCGCTATTGAGTATCTTGAACTCTGCAAGGCTCCTTACGGCCCAAGCATGGGACCGTGCTAAAGATACTTTAGTCGTGGCTTCATCAGCATTCTTCTCCAAGCATTCGTCAAAGGCAAAAATCAAGTCTGCACCCAATGTCCTCTGAATCTGCATCGATGATTCCGGTGTTAATCGTTGCGGAGAGCCGTTGATCGTAAAAGTGACTCCGTCATCATCCACCTGCCGCTTTTCTCCTAAGCTGAATACCTGAAAGCCGCCGGAATCTGTAAACAGCGGCTTCTTCCAGCCGGAAAAAGAATGTAAGCCACCCATCTTTTCAACGATAGCTTCTCCGGGCTGGAGATGCAGATGCAAGGTATTTGCTAGAATAGCATCGAAACCCAAGGCTTCCACCTGTTCCGGCAGCAGCGATTTGACGGTGCCTTTCGTCGCGACGGGAATGAATGCAGGAGTTTTAATATCGCCGTGCGAGGTGCTGATGATTCCGGTCCGGGCTGAACCGTCACGGTGGGTGATGGTAAAAGAGAACATGTATCGCTCGAGAAGGGAGCACTTTAAAAAAGTTCGTTGCAGAAAACAGTGTCTCTTCTTACAAAGCAACAAACTCCGTCTTGAGCTGTTTGAAAGAGACTAAAGAGTTTATTTTCACAATCCCTTTTCTGGAAATGACCGTTTTCACAAAGTGGTAATAGTCGTCCTGATTTTTTACGCGCACTTTCAGCAGCAACTCCCAATCCCCAGTGATGATATCGATGCTTTCTATCTCTGGATGTTTTGCTAAGTCCTTGCCGATACGCTCCGGATCACCATATTCGTCGGGCGATAAGCTCACCAGAACAAAAGTGCAAAAGCCCTCAGCAATTTTTGCGTAATCAAAGACTGCTTTGTACGTCTTTATGGCTTTCTCTTTTTCGAGTTTTTTAATGTTATAATGAATCGTCGTAGAAGGCTCTTTGAGCTTGCGGGCAATTCGGGCAATTTGCGGAGTACAGTAGCCTTCTTTGAACAAAGAGATAAGTTTTGGGGTAATTTCTTTCATTTTATTGAATAATATTCAATTATTTATAAATTTTTTGCTTATTTTTTGAATATTCTACCAACAATAATATAAACGAGGGGTTCTCTTGAGGAGTGAAGAGGAACATGGTTGGGGTGGGCAAAAAATAAAATCGACAGATAGGAGGTAAACAAAAATGATACTGTTGTACATGAACCCACCAAGATACACTCAGGCAGATATCGAGGAAGGAGAAGAGCGAGAAAAACGCTGCAAGAGAGAAAGGGCAGAAGAGATTGAAAGAAAGCGAAGAGAGGATGAAAAAGAACAGCAGCGCAGAAAGCGCCGCAGTGACGAAGAACGCCTCACGGCAATAGAGCGCAGGCACGGAAGTGATCTGGCTGAATTGCTTCGCCGCCTCTTAGAGAAAGGGGGATAGGAAGAACGGTGGCTTCAGTAATGACGACGCTGAACGCTTCGCCATGCTCGAATACGACTAAAAAGAGGGTTTTGAGGAGTTTGATTTTCAAAAAAAAAAGATAAAGAACATGAAACCAGCAAAAGAAATATTCGAACTGATGAAAAAGGAAGGCTGTCGGCAGATTACGTTCCATCACGAGCCAAAAACAGGCTTGCAGTTGGTGTTGGTCATCGATTCTTTCCCGGAGCTACGAGACAAAGCCGGCAAGTTGAGCAAGAATCTTTCGGTGTCCGGCGGAACGAGATTTGCGCATCAGGATGCTGATTCTGCACTTGCTGATGCCGTCAAATTAGCGAGAGCTATGGCCAGAAAGGCGCGTGTCCTTGACGTGAACGAAGGCGGTTGCAAAGCCGTAGTTTTAGCGAATCAGAAGAGTAAGCATTTCCTCAATGCTATCGGAGATTTTATCCAGCTCCATAAAGGGCTTTTCAAAACCGCCGTTGATTTGGGATTTAATCTTAAAGATGCCGAACACATCGCTGCAAAAACAGATTTCGTTGATTCATTGTCTCATGTGAAGAAAGGCTTAGGAAGCACGGGGGAAAATACTGCCGAAGGGATGCTGCACGGATTCGACGTTATCTGTAAAGAAATCTTAAAAAAACCGCTCCAGGAGTGCAGCGTTGCCATCCAAGGGCTGGGGGCAGTGGGTATGCCTTTAGCGGAAAAGCTGGTCAAAAGAGGCTGTCGGGTTGTTGGGACAGATCTGCTCAAAGCAAATGGAGAAAAAGCCAGAAAGATCGGTGTAAAAATAGTTTCGCCGCAGAAAATCCTCTTTCAAAAAGTGGATATCCTTTCACCCTGCGCTTTGGGCGCTGTTATCAATCGCAGAATAATCCCAAAACTGCAATGTACAGTTATTGCTGGAGGTGCTAATAATCCACTTGAACAGGAGTTCAAAGACGAAAAAACCTTATTGCGACGAGGCATCATCTTCGTTCCCGACTTTGTATTGAACTGCGGCGGCTTTCTGCAAGCCTTGGTGGAGCGGGAAAAGGGAACTGTTCAAGAAGCGAGACAGAAAGCTAAAATTGTGGGACAAATATTGCAGGAGGTAATAGAACAGGCGAAAAAACAGGAGTGCACGCTGTTAGAAGCTGCCACGTTTCTCTTTGATCGAGAATCGCCGAGAATGAAGTGATGCTTCTCTCAGTCAGCTCCCATGAATCACAATCAGCGACTGCGTTTTTCAAATATTTCTTGGCCACAAGAAACCTTTTAATAATACCCTCTTTTACAACCACCCATGCCCCAGAAATATCTCTCCATCCAGGACGCCATGCAGCAAGGCTCGGGCACCGTTTCCATTCGTGGCTGGGTGCATCGGGAAAGAGGCAGCAATAAGCTGAAGTTTGTGGTTCTCCGCGATTCCTCAAATACCATCCAGTGCGTCTTTGAGCGCAGCAATTTTGAGAAAGAATGGGACGATATCGATCATCTCCAAGTCGAGACTTCGATAACCATGACCGGTGAAATAAAAAAAGATGCTCGTGCGCCGTCGGGCTACGAAGTCCAGGTAAAAAAGTTCGAAATTATCGGCAAGAGCGAAAATTATCCGATTAGCAAAGACCTTTCGCCAGAATTTCTGCTCGACAATCGCCATCTCTGGCTGCGCAGCACGCGGATGCAAGCCATCCTTAAAATCCGCAGTACAATCTTTGCAGCGATTCATGAGTATTTCCGGAGTGTGGGCTTTTACGAGTACCATTCGCCCATCTTCCAGGCCGTACAAGCCGAAGGAGGAAGTACGCTCTTTCACGTTGATTACTTTGGAAAAAAAGACGTCTTCCTGGCCCAGACCTGGCAGCTCTACGCCGAGCCGGCGATTTTCTCATTGGAAAAAATCTACACCATTTCTCCCAGCTTTCGTGCCGAGAGAAGCAAGACCTCACGGCATTTGACCGAATACTGGCACGCTGAGATGGAAATGGCCTGGAGCACGTTTAAAGAGATTCAGGACCAGGGGGAAAGCCTCATTAAGCATGTGATGAAAAAAGTGTTAGAGAATCATGAGAAAGACCTAAAAGTTCTGGAGCGCGATCCGGCCAAGCTCCTGCCTACGGTGAAAAAGCCTTTCGTGCGCATGACGTACACGGATGCTTTGAAAGTCCTGAAAGACAAATGCAAGATACGCGTGCAGTGGGGCAAAGATCTCCGCACCATCGAAGAAGAAGAGCTTACGAAACTCTACGATGTTCCCGTTATCGTCACGCACTATCCCAAGAAAGTCAAAGCGTTCTACATGGTCGAAGATCCGAAAAATCCAGAAGTGGTAGAAGGCTGCGATTTCTTAGCGCCAGAAAGCCATGGTGAAATCATTGGCGGCAGCCAGCGGGAGCACGATTTAGAAAAGCTGAAAGCCCGGCTGGTGGAGCAGGGTGAAGACCCGAAGAACTATGAATTCTATCTCGACACCCGGCGCTATGGCAGCGTGCCCCATGGCGGCTTTGGGTTGGGAGTAGAGCGTATCATCAAATGGATCTGCGGCTTGGATAACATCAAAGATGCCATTCCATTCCCGAGGACGATGGAACGGTATAAGCCGTAATAGTTTTCAACACATCTTTTGTCGAAGAGAAACACGATTGTAAGCACGACTTCTGTCTATGACCTTAAGCATAGCTTCACCTTCTTCTTCAGTAAGAATACCAAAATAATCGGAAAGAGAGTGCATTTTCTTTTGAACAACCACTTAGTTATGATGTATACTCACATATATAACTGTTCCGGCACTGACAGGGAATAGAATTCTGACCCAGAACACTTTTAAACCAATTCATAACAGGCGCTTCCATGGCTTACACGCTCACGCCGTCAACCATCTCTTTGTTCAAAAACTGCCCGCGCTGCTTCTGGCTGCATTACCGCCAAGGCTGGAAACGGCCGGAAGGCCTCTATCCGTCGTTGCCGTATGGCATCGACAAGTTTCTGAAAGAGCGGGCCGATTATTATCGGGAAAGAGAAGACCTGCCGCCTGAACTTCGGACGCTGCCGGAAGTAAAGCTCTTTGACCATCCGCTTCTGGCATTATGGCGCAATGGCAGGAAAGGCATCCGCTGGAAAAGCGCGGAGGGAAACCTGCTCCACGGCGCTTTGGATGACGTGCTGGAACGAAACGGAAAAGTAGCGGTGCTCAAATACGTCACCCGCGGCTTTCCGACGAAGAAAGAAACGGCTTCGTACTACCAGGATCAGCTCAACCTCTATACGCTGCTGCTCGAAAAGAACGGGTTTCCGACGGAAAAACACGCACATATTCTTTTCTACTATCCCAAAGGCATCAACTGGCGGGGCGATGTGTGGTTTGAGAAAGAATTGCAGAAGATGACGGTTTCGCTCAAAGATGCAGAAAGATTGTTTGAGAAAGCTCTTGGAACACTCCAGGGGGATATGCCGAAGAAAAGCTGTGCGTTCTGCGAAGGAAAATGAGCCATGGTGTTCTCGTTTAACCTGACGCTAAAAAAAGCGTTAGAATTTCTGAGTGCCACGAACGACTATCACACGTTTCCTATCCATGGCGAAGAGCACCCCGCAGTCCATTCAGAAGCGTTCATCGCTCAGTACGGAGCCGCAAAAAGAAGTGTCGTGGAGCTCCTCAACCAGCGCTATAAAAGCCTTCTTTCACCGAAAGCAGACCTGCACAACTGGCTCTATCACCGCCAAGACGATGAAATTGCTTATTTCCTGAACGAAGCCGGATCCAACACCATCAACCATAGCGACTACCAAGCACCCGCATGCTTTCATTTGTGGCTGGGCGAGAGAGGCTTCATTATCGGCGTGGAGCAGAAAGGCCAAGGCTTTGCTGCAGAAAAACTACGCAAAGAAACAGTGCCGTCGGAAAGCGGGGGCTCGGCTTCTCGTTTCTTCCGCTCCTGCAAAGGAATCATTTTCTTTGATGACCCCGAAAGCGCAAGAATTGTCTATTACGCCCATACGTTTTTATAGAGCGGCTTTCTCCGGAAAAATATGTACACTATCAAACAGCTGCCGGAAGATTTCATCGTACAGGAAAAGAGCACGATTGTTCCAAGAGAGAATGGGCCGTACCTCTATGTGCTGCTCAGAAAACGGGAAAGAACCATTTTCGATGTGCTGCAGGAACTGTCCCGCAAGCTGCGGATAAGAGAGAAAGATATCGGCTTTGCCGGCAGCAAGGACAAGCAAGCCGTAACGGAACAAGTCATTTCGCTGTACCGAAAGAGAAAAGAAGACGTTCTCGGCCTGCAATTGAGAGGAGCAACGCTTTCTTTTCTGGGCTATGGCACCACGCCGATTTCTCTGGGCGATCTGGAAGGAAATCAGTTTATTATCGTTGTGAGAAATCTCGACGAGGAAAGCATCAAGAAAGAACACACGGGAGAAATCCGCTTCTTTCCAAACTATTTTGACGAGCAGCGCTTCTCGCTGCATAATGCAGAGATTGGGAAATGGTTCGTAAAAAAGCACTTCAAAGAAGCGGCTGCTCTTATCCAAGAGCCGCGCTTTCAGGAACAGCTGCAGAAAGAGCCGAACAATCCCATTGGCGCTTTGCAGCGATTGCCTCTGCGCTTATTGCGCATGTACATGAGCGCCTATCAGAGTTATCTCTGGAATGAAACGCTGGCGGCGTATGTGCGGGAGAAAGGGAAAATTCTCAAAGAAGTTCCTTATTCTTTAGGCACGTTTGTTTTTATCGATGATGAAGAGCGCTTCCCGCAGCTCCAAATACCGCTCGTCGGGTTCGGCAGTGAAGAGCTGGAAAAAGAGCCGGCAGTAAAAGCCATTATTACTGCTCTGCTGGAAAAAGAAGGAATAAATCATAACGATTTTATCATCAAGCAAATTCCCGACATCACGCCAGAAGGAGAACTGCGGAAGGCTTTTGTTGAAATTAAAGATTTCTCCAGAGGAACAATCGAAAGCGACGAGCTGAATCCGGGGAAGAAGAAAGTTACCGTACGGTTCTTCCTGTCCAAAGGAAGCTATGCAACGATGGTGATACGAAAGATGTTGGCGTGAAACAAGCGCCAGGCCTAAGAAAGATATAAAAAGCACGTTCTTTTCCTAAATCCATGCCCTACACCGCCCTGTACACGATTATTAGCGTTCTCCTGGTCTCACTCGTTTCCCTGCTTGGCGTGGTTTCCCTGCTGCTCACCAAAGAGCGGCTGGGCAAGCTCCTGCTCACTTTAGTCAGCCTTTCTGCCGGAACATTATTAGGCGGCGCTTTCCTCCACCTGCTTCCCGAAGCGGTTGAAAAGTCCGGCTTTAGCATAACCATCTCCCTGCTCGCGCTGCTGGGCGTCCTGGTTTTTTTCGTCGTGGAACGCTCCATCCATTTCCACCAATACTGCGAAGCGCCCCATGCCCATAAATATCCGCTCCTGCACGAGCCCCACAAGCACCACATCGGCATCATGAATCTGCTGGGGGATGGCATACATAACTTTATTGACGGCCTGGTCATTGCCGTAAGCTATCTTACCAGTGTTCCGCTGGGCATTGCTACCACCATCGCCGTTATCGTCCACGAAGTTCCCCAGGAATTAGCGGATTTTGGCGTGCTGCTGTATGCCGGCTATTCCAAAGGCAAGGCGCTCCTTTTTAATTTCCTTTCCGCGGCCATCGCTATCGTCGGCGCTATTGTCGGGCTGCTGCTCGGAAGTGCCTCGGAACAGTTTTCCCTGCTGCTTCTGCCTTTTGCTGCCGGCGGATTCCTGTACATCGCCGGCTCGACATTATTGCCAGAATTGCACAAAGAATGCGGGAAAAAAGAAGCTATTATTCATGGATTTGCTTTGATTGCAGGCATTGCGCTGATGTTTATGCTGCGGTTATTGGAGTAGTGGAGCACTAAAAATTTTCCCGAGAAACACGACTATGCCGAAATTTCTTCATATAGTCTAATAAATTCCTGCCGTTCCTGCTCGCTTAATCCTCGCACGGGAGCAGCGCCGACTTCCTCAAGGGCTCGCACGTATTCCTCAATATCTTTTGGCGGTACACTTTCTGACGGATCATCAGCATGGTCTTCATACAGCGCCATTCTTGCATATCGGCTATACGTTTCAGTCTCTCTTTTTACAGTTTCATTCTCCGCCTCATGATTCTCAACGGTGTACAAAACAGTTTCAATATTTTGGGGGGTTTGCCGTTTTACTGCATCTTTTACCCCTTGCACCAAAGAAGCGATATCGTCGTACAGGTTAGTTTCTCCTAGAAAAGGATGCTGTGCTTCATAGTAATACTTGGCAGGATTATTATCAACATATGCAGCTAAGGCAGCGATGAAAACGTATCGCTGAGTTCTTAAGAGAGAGGAAGGATTTACTGATTTTTCCAGTTCCTTAAAAGCCTTGGCGTTCGCTTCCCGCCATTGTTCTAGCGCTGTTTCAGCTTCTTCCGGAGTTTCATACATCAAAATTTCAACCATGGGTCAATCACCTTTTTTTATGAATTCCTAACAAGACTCCTCTGGGTTCGTATCTTTTTCCGGCTGCGCAGGCTCGCCCCGCAATTGGGCAAGATACCCTTTATAGTTTCTCTGCCGTTCTTGCTCTATAAATGCGACACACTCAAGGAACAGAGGATAGTTGTGAAGGACTTCCAGAGGGTCGCTAAATCGCGGTATAGCTTTTGCTGCTTTTAGAGCATCCCATTCTGCCCTGCTCTTTAAGAACGCTTCCACGTTCGGAACAGTAAGAAGGTCAGTTAAATCAGCCATCGGATCTCTTTGCCCTTACGCCAGCACACTTTCCTCTTTCTTTTGCTGCGCTAACCCCTGCAGCTCTTCGTGCAGCGTTTGCTGCTCTTTTTTTAATCGCTCCAACTCCAGCTTCTTGAATTCATTGATCTGGTTTCTACTAGAATCCCATTCCAGCGGCTTGATTTTCCGTTCCAGTCCATACAGGAGCTTTCTTAGCTCCGCCAGACGCTCTTCTGCCATATAAAGCAGAAAGGGTGAATTCTATATAAAACTTGAGGAAGATTATTTAAGAGGTGGTCATTTTGGGCTTTTTGAAGAGAAAATCAATACTTTTGAGTACCCATGCAGGAAAAAACTGTTCTTAAAATTGCGGTAATAACTCTCTTGCTCGGCTTCAGCTTCCTGCTGCTCTATGCGGGCGAAGTGACGATTTCTACTGCTGCACATCTTGATGAATTGCCCCCGCAGGAAGAGGTAAAGATTGCCGGTGTTGTCCAGCGCTTCAGCAGGCAGGAAAACGTGCTCTTTCTCACCGTGGATGGGCAGCGCACAGAAACGCTCACCATCGTCGCTTTCCCAGATGAAGAGTTGTACCTGAAAGAGGGAGATCTTGTGGAGATCCAGGGGTTGGTGGAAGACTATAACGGGAAGAAAGAAGTTATTGCCGATTCGATACGAAAAGTTGGAAAGAGCTAAAGCGATAAGACAGGTTTTAAATAATTTGCTGCTTTCCCAAGCTTGTGGACAAGCCCCTCTACACCCTTCTTGCCGTTGTCGATAGTATTCTGAAAGATCTGCAGGACGAACTCGCCCAGAAAAGGCTCTTTCCCGGGATTAATAATGTTGCGGAGTTTTATGAAATCTTGAGCCAGCTCGAACTCGATTTTGATTCGAAGAAAAATCTTCGGTTTACACTCGAGTTTCGGGAAAAGGAATATGATATACTGCAGAGAAAGCACGACCAGAAACTTGAAGAACAGCTCGCCCAGCGAAAACAGGCGCTCCTCATCCTGAAAGAAGAGTACGAAGAAGAAAAAATCTGGCTGCTCAAAGACCTTTACCTTCTGCCCTGGAAAGCTTTCCTCGAAGATGGCATGCCCCTCTACTCCGGCTTAGAGATTTTTCTGTTTCCGGAAGATGACGGAACATACCACGTCGCCAACTTTGAGCAAGAAGGCCTGAACAGAACATTTACTCTTACAGATACCCCGTACACCATTGAAGAATTTCTCCAAGAGCTTAAAGAAGCGAACGCTTTAGAACACGAAAATGCCCCCCACGAGCGAAGGCTAGGAGAAAAAATATTCCGCGGCAATATCGTGGAAGTGCATCATCCGGATTGTAAGGACGTGGCAACTCTCATGTATCTGGCAGTTGAGAAAATGCAGCGGGAAGAAAAACCTGCACGATAGCCCAAGAATTGTTATTGAGAGGTGTAGTGCTCCCCAAGTGAAATGAGAACTATTTAATAACGCCTCGAAACCCAAAAGTTTTAAATACACGTACGTGTATATAGTAAAAATGGCAACAAAAAGCCTTACCATTACCCAAGAAGCTTATGAGCGTTTAGCCGCCTGGAAAGAACCGCGAGAAAGTTTTAGCGAAGTGATAACGCGGATTACCCAACGGTATTCCCTTCTTGATTTAGCCGGAACTCTCTCAAGCTCAGAAGCAAAAATTCTTGAAGAGTACAATAGCGCAGTAAGGGAAGACATTAAAAAACGTTTAGAAAAAACAGCGTCTTTGATTCGCTGAGGGTTGCGTATGATCCTAGATACATCATTTGTCATAGACATCATGCGAAACGAACCGAAAGCGCTAGAAAAAGCTCAGGAATTGCTCGAACGAGGAGAGCCTTTGCTGGTTACTGCAGTAACAATTTTTGAACTTTTCAGCGGGATTGTACGAAGCAACAAGCCCGTGCAAGAGAAAAATAAAATTCTGAAAACCCTCCAAGGGCAATTAATTGTTCACTTTGATAGCGATGCTGCCGAGAAAGCAGGAGAAATTCATGGAACTCTCGCACGAACGGGGAATACTCTGGACCCTCTTGATTGCATGATTGCAGGAATTGCTCTTACAAAAAAAGAAAAAGTCCTTACCAAAAACGAAAAGCATTTTTCAAGAGTGAGGGGATTAGAGATAGAAACCTATTGACAGCTCTTATTTCTCTTAAAAAGTGCGTCCAGCTTCCAGCCGCTTAAACGCCTCATCCACTTCTGAGCCAGTCCATTTCGTGTGCTCTTTCAGCGTCTGTCGCATGACGTCTTCGCTCGTTCCTAAAAGCCGTTCTGTCTTTATCCATTCTACCAGCTCGTCAAAGTTCATCGCTTTCTTCGGCCGCAGGAAGAAATGGTACACCAGCAGCAGGATGATGAGCAGAGCAACAATACTTATGGCTCCGATAAGGAGTGGTACTCCATATTTCTCCCAGAACGAAAGCTCTGTGGGGAGCGCCGGCAACTGCGGCTTGAATTCCTTGACGACCTGCACCGGCTGCGGTCCCGCTACTGCCGCAATCTGACAGCTCTTCTGTTCTGCTGGCTTTAGCTGCGTTGTCCTGCAAGCATTCTGGTCAAGGCACGTGCGGACATTTTGTCCATCCTGACAGGCCGACCATTCCAAGCATATCCAGGATTCCAAGCAGGGCTGACAGGCTTGCACTTCGGTTCTTGGCCGCTGCACACAGCGGTTGGAATCCGTGCAGCTTCTTTCCTGCTGCAAAGTAGCGTTACAAAGATTCCAGGAATCGCAGCGCCAATCAGATCTGCAGCCACCGCCACCTCCTCCACCGCCGCCACCACCACCACCAGCAGTGGGGCCAGCTTCACCACCTGTTACGCTGACGCCGGGAGTGGAATCGCACACGTCTCCCTGGCTGTCATTATCGGTATCTGTCTGAGCAGCATTTGCTATGACTGGGCAATTATCACTTCCCGTACAGCTCGGGCTGGGTCCCGCACTCGGCGCACCCGGATTACAAACCCCATCACCATCAGTATCAACTTGCGAGCGGGAGCAGCCCTTGGTATCAACAGGAGCGCCGGCTGCAGTATAAGCACATTCATCAGCAACATTCGTGATGCCGTCACCATCATCATCGCTTCCTGCTGCCACACAGCTCGCACCATAACAAGCCTGTCCGGCACTGCAGAGGAGTGTTGCTTCTTCGTCGGTTTGCCCATCACAGTTATTATCTTGGCCATCACATTGTTCAACAGCAGGTTCTTGTAATCGCCCACAGGAGCCCCATTGGCTATTCGCCTGGCACAGCCGGGAGCCAGCCGCACAAACGCCCGCTTCTCCCGTAGCGCAATCTTCCACAGCGCCCGGAGTACATACCGGTTCCGGCAGGCAGGTAGGAGCCGCAGAACATTCTGTATCTGCACAATCAATGGCAAGATCAGCATCGTTGTCGAGGCCATCCGTACAGATTTCTGCTATGGGGGTGCACGAGCCAGCCGTGCATTCCTTTCCGGCATTGCAAGAGACGCCACAGGCGCCGCAATTATTGGGATCGGTGTTTTGATCAACACACACATCGGCGCAGTTCGTTAAGGTACCACTGCAAAGCCCAGCACCTGTCGGCTCACAGGCATTGCCCGTGCCATCGCTATTAGAGTCTGCTTGATCTGTATTCGAGACGGATGGACAATTATCACAAGCATCTCCACGCCCGTCATTATCGGCATCCTCTTGATAGGGATCAGACACTGCTGAGCAAACATCACAGGCATCTCCAACACCGTCACCATCAGCATCTTCTTGAAGTGGATTAGCGGTTCCAATACAATTGTCACTGCCGGTGCACGCGCTTGGCCCACCGCTTGAAGCACCAGCGTTACAGATGCTATCTCCATCTTTGTCTACTTGTATGTCTGAGCAGCCGCTGGCATCAACGAGGTTGCCCAGAGAAGTCGCAGGACAAAGATCCGTTTCGTCACCAACACCATCATCATCCGCATCTGCGACTACACAGATCGCGCTTATGGAACATACGGGCCCACTACCATATCCACAGCGGGTTCCATCAGGTTCAGCGCACGTAAGCCCTGTGCCGCATCTTGAGTAAACATCACAGGAAGCACCTTCATCGCACACATCTCCAATGCCATCATTGTCCGTATCGGCCTGATCAGAGTTAATAACGAGAGGGCAATTGTCGCTCTGAACAGCGGGATCTATTGCCGTATATCCACCCCGAAGCCGTTCATTCGTGCATACTGGTTCAATAACAGCATCAGGATTCGGAATGCCATCTTGATCATAGTCACGATAACCGTCCAGGAGCTGCCAATGAGCAGGTTGGGCATCATCACAATCATCCCAGCCGATTTTTCCTTCCGGCAGCGTCGGCAATGCTGCTTCGCTTTCTACACAATAGAGGTCATTGTCCGCATCCGTACACGCCGGAACAGCACACGCCGCATTCGCTCCACAATCAGCAGTGTCTGCACAGTCTGTTAACCTATCGCCATCATTATCAAGGCCATCGGCACAAGCTCCCGCTTCAGGCACGCCCCGGCAGGCTTGGAGCTGTGCACTAATCTCTGGGAAACCATCCGTGATACAGGCAGCAATCACAAAGACTTTTTGTCCTTCCGTACAGCCCACATAGGCGGGATCACCAGCAAGAGGGCCGCACATTTCTACCGCCGGGCCGCTGCTGAAATCAGGAGAAGCCAACCCGGCAGTGACGACCACGTTCTGCATGCAGGTGATTTCATTGGAAGATAACGTGTCAGTATCAGCAACCGGACACTCTCCCACTATCGTACAAACCCCGCCGGCGAAGGCTTGCCCTTCCGGACACTGATCACAAGCAGGGAAATTCAAAGCGCCATTCCCACAGGCCGCAGGTGGGGGAGGATTAATGTCAACAACTATGCCCAGCTCGTTCCCCAAGGGGATAATATCTTCGCTGGTTGCCAAATCAACAATCTCTAAAGAACGGAAAGAAAATTCATACGAACCCACAGGCAGCGTCCCCTGAAAAGCTATCCAAGCGACATCAAACGCACCAGTTTTAGGTGGTCCGGGACTAATCGTCGCTTGCTCCAAAAACAAGCGCTGCCCACCAAGAACGTTCGGATCAGCTTCGCACTGAACAGTATCCAGAACAAGGCCGGGATCACCTGCCCATCCCAAAGAACTCTTGATTTCTATGACGTCCGCACAGGTTACTCCCGCAGGAAGAGGCAGATCAAAAGAAATGGCAATGGATTGCCGCCCTCCAATATTTGCCCGGACGGGAAGAGCAAAAGTTTCTCCTTGAGGAATATTTTCTGCCGGATTTCCTTGCCAGTTCAGAAGAACCAAACCAGCCGTATTCATCTCGCCGGCATAGGCTTTTCCGACGAACTGCACGCCGAAAAACAGCAGCGCCGTGAGGATAATTAAAGCGACAATAGACACCAGAGCCACGACTAACGTCTTGTTCGCCTGCCCCTCATGCGCTGTGGGAAAGGCTTCATTAGAATGGGGCGGCAAGTGCTTGTAGACGGATCTCTGCTTCAAAAGCCTCTTTTTTTGCTGGTTTTGTTTCATGGGTTATTCTGTTTAGGCTTGGGCGGTAATCTCGATGCCTTCTTTGACGGCTTGCTGGACGATGCCTATGTGCTTTTTCTTTTTTACGAATTCTTCAGGAGTATAACACAAAAAATCAACAGGGTAGTCCAAATCCCACTGCAAATACAGGGGGGGGGATCTTTTGAGGATGCTCTGCCTTCTGAATTTTTCAGAAACAAGGATAAGATCAACATCACTATCCCGGCCTGCTTTCCCAGTAACCTGACTGCCAAAAAGTATCATCTTTTTAAGAGGGTAATCTTTAGAGATATGTTGGGCAAACTGCTGCAGCTCTTTCACTAAAGCTTCTTTGCGACCCATCTAAGCACCTCCACTGCAAAGAGTATCATCTGCTCTGCATCTGCTTTTTTTACTTTTTCTGCAGGCAGTTCATCAGATTCAGGATAACGTACGACCACATAAATAGGATTAAGCTGGGCACACTTAAAAATGATCTCTTCCGGAGCGTTCACTTCTCGAGCAAGTTTTACAAGATCATGAATCCGCCATAACTCTCCGAATGATTTCATGTACAACGCTTTCAGCCCTTTTTCAACGGCTTGTTGACACCAGAAAACAGAAGCATAAAAATCACGGCTCTGAAAACTATGGCGGGCCGTTTGCAAATCACGTTTTGCTTGTTCCAACCAATTTTCTATTTCTGGTTTCATGTTTTAAAAAGTATAGAGCTTTGGCTTATTTTTGGAACACTCCACGAGCATCACGGAAAGATGCTCCTCAGCAGCCGGGCAATGTTTGTGATTAACGTCGTTGTCCAGCCAACCGTTCCGTCAGCGCCGGCAGTTGTCGCTTCATCATACACTACAGCCATCTGATTGAGGAACTCTTGTCTTGGATCAGTACAACCGGACATATCAAAACTTCTGCAATCTGGAGCACAAGCTAAATTGCAGCAAGTTACTCCGCTCGGACCAGAAGAACCGCCGCAATCAGTGTCAAGGCAATCAGCAACACTATCAGCGTCATTGTCAACAGTATCAGCACACATAAATTCAATACACTTTCCCACTTGACATCGGGCTCCGGCTGGACACAAAGTTCCTTCATCAACTTGAAGATCACCATCGTTATCTCGACCGTCACAAACTTCCGTAGCTACAGGTGGGATCTCTTCACAAATTCCTCCAGTGCCACATCGCAATCCCGTGCCGCAACTGGCATCAGAAGTACAAACCGCACCAACATCGCAAGCATCGCCAATGCCATTGGCGGGATTAAGAT
>JAUYQE010000042.1 GCA_030695605.1 Nanobdellota archaeon | reverse complement strand
CTTTTAATAGTCGTTAAACAAAATCGAAAAACAGCAAAATTGTTATATACTCATCACCACTAACAAACCGACATGGATCTCAAAAAATGGTTTCTATCAAAAAGATTTTGGCTGCGAGGCGGGATAATCGGAGTCATTGTTTGCATTGTACTTTTTCTGTTCTACATATTCGTATATTCCTCGTCAATTAACAAAATTTATGCGGAAGACATAGCAGCATACGGTGGAACACCTGCATGGACAACAACTGTGCCGTTAGTAACAGGCCACTTCTTTCCACTTTTTTCTGGTTTTATCATCCCTTATGGTTTTTTGTGCGAATTCGCAGTTCCGATTTGCACAAACTGGTCTGCTGCATATGAGCCTGGCGCTGTGCCTTGGATAATGGAAGGTCAAGCAGGATACTGCATTGAACAAACAATGACTCCTACTGACTCTTGTGCCAATCTATCAGAAGCTGTCGGATTTTTTGGTCTCGCGATCTTGTTAATCGGAATCTATTTTGGTATCGGTGCAGCAATTGGTGGATTCATACAAAGAAGAATAGCGAAGTAAATTTTGTCGTTTTTCAACCCTCACCTTGCAGCCCCCCAACCTTACCGCGATCTTCCTTCCATCTCCTTTACAATCCTTTTCAGAATCTCCTTCTTCTTCATACCTTTCGCCGTATCAAAAACTATAACCTGCTGCCCCCGCTCCTGCGCTTCCAGCCAGCAGACTTGAAATATCTCCGCATCCAGATTCTCCCGAATTTTTTTCCGAGAATACTTCCTTTTTTTCAGCCGCTTTTCCAGCACTTTTAGATCGGAACACGTCAGGACGATGCAGAGGTCAATCAGCCGTCGGGGCAGCAAGTGAGAGATATGCGAATCAATAATGATTCCTCGAGAAGCTTCTCTTTTCTCTTTTCGAACCAGTGCCGCTACTTTTCTGATATCAACCACATAGCATTGTTTTTTCCGATCATATTTTGTCGCCACAGCTTTATAGTGCTCATGCAAATCGATGCGGGAAAACCCCAGCGCTTTGGAAAGAAATGCTGCCAGCGTCGTCTTTCCCGTCCCCGGCGTTCCCGAAATCGCGATAACTGTTTTACGGGGGGACATTCTTGTTTTTCTTCGCCAGTTCGCGATGCTTATGGTGCTGCTGCTTCCAGAAGCGATGCAGGAAATGCTTGTGCCAGAGCCAGTCTATCAGCAGAATAATCCCAAAGAGGCTGGCGGCATATCCTACCAGGGTGAAAAACTCGCCGGCGATGCTTGCAAAAGGCACCTGGAAGATGAAAATTTCCCGGACCATTTTTTCGGCGATGACAAAAGGATTCAGGGCCACGATCTCCCGCACCATAGGCGACAGCCCTTCCAACGGTAAAATAACGCCGGAGACAAAAAGTAATACACTTCCCAAAGAAACGGATGCCAGCGTTCCCGTGTCTTCAGAGACAAAGAGATAGCCGACTCCCATGCCGAGCAACGTAAACACGGATGCAGCAACCAAGAGAATGAGGGCCACGGGAAACACTGCGGGAATGGCATTTTCCAGGAAAAAGAGGGAAATCCCCAGAACGATGACTATCTCAATGAACGCCAAAATCATGTTGGTAAAGTACGTCGTCGCGATGAACGTCGCGCGGTTTATCGGCAGGAAGAAATTTCGGAAAAAAGCCGGGCTGTGCTTTTCCATCAGCACCAAGGTCGTCCCTAACAGCAGGGAGCTGAACATGACGATGAGCACCAGCAACGCCGGGAACAGATAGCTTAAGTAGGTGCTTTCCTGAGCCACCGGCTCAATCTTGGTTACAATGGGTGCGGAGATTGTTGCTGCTTCCGTAACTTTCTGGCCAGCCAGATTCATGTAGACATCATTGAGCGAAGCGTAGAGGCTGTCCAGAGAGCTCACCACCCCTTGGAGCACCGCAACAACTTCTCCGATGCTATTCTTGGCTTCCTCTCTCGTAGTGCTCGCAGCATTCAGTTTTGCCTGGGCTTCGTCCACCTGTTTTTCGAGCGTTGTCAAGACTGCCGTCAGCGTGTCCGTGCTATTGCCCGCCGCTAGATTTTTTATGGCATCTAGCTCTTTCTTGGCATCATTAAGCAAGCCTTTAATTTCGTCTTCTTTGGCTTCATCTTCTATGCCCGCTCCCCCTACTGCACTTCGTGCATCGAGCACGTACTCCAACGCTGCATCTGCCGAGCCGGTAAGATTAGCCAGGAGAACCACGCCGGAAACATTTATTGCTGCATCCGGAGGAGTAAGATCCATGCCTGCAAGTTTTTCTTGGGCAGATCCCAGGCTGGTTACGGCACCGCTGACTTTTTCTTTCAAGCTCTGGATCGTCGTGAGATGCTGTGCCAGGGCATCTTTGGTGCTCATCAGCCGTGACAGAATATCTTGCGTCAGCGCCTGGGAAAGCTCTTGCGATTTCAAGTTGAATTTCTCTTTGACCGTTTCCTGCACCATCCAGACCAGGTTAATTTTGCTCGGATCAACGTAAAACGTCACTTCTTTCTGCTGGTTGCTTTCCACTCGCAGGCTTTCGGGAACGAGGATACATGTATGCACCACGCCACTCTTGATATCGTCCAGACAAGGGGTACTATCCCCCGCATACGAAAAGACGGTAAACCCGTCCGCTTCCAGAAGTTGTTTGAAAGCGGCCACATCATCTGATATCGTCGGTGCAACCAATCCTAAAGTCAGCCCATATTTTCCCGCGGTGTTATAAGAAAGGCCGAGGAGCAGGATGATCAGCAAGGGCGCAAAAATAACAATAAGTGCCGAGCCTTTGGCTCGAATAAGGATTTTCAGGTTTTTGGTGGTTAAAAGCCACAGGCTGTTCATGGTGGGTATTCCCTCTTTTTTTCTTTCTCTCTTTTACTTATCTTTCTTGCTGCTGCATGCGGTTCTGGCGTACTTAGCGTTCCCGAACAATTTTTTCAAATATCTCCATGAGCGACGGCTTGCGTACATCCAAATGGCGCAGTTCCAGGTGCTCTTTCTGGATAATGCCCAGCAGACTGTTCACAATGCTTTCGACATGTTCCGGATAAATAACAATACTATGCCCCTTATCGATAATTTTTTTTATGGGCAAAGCTTTCATTTGCTGGATAAGCTCTTCTTTTTTGTGCTGGGAACGGACCGTGATTGTAAAATGATCCTGCGCAAAAGGCGCCCGAATCTCATCGAGGTGTCCATGGCCGACTTTGCCTTTATGGACGATAGCAATTTTGTTGCACATGCGTTCCACGCTGTCCAGATGATGCGATGCTAAAACAATGGTAATGCCCTGCCGGTTGATGGCCTGCAGGAGTAAAGTGATCTCTTCCTGGAGAATCGGATCAAGATCAGCCGTGGGTTCATCCAAAACCAGCATTTTGGGATTATGCACTAAGCTGCAGGAAATGTCCAGGCGCTTTTGCATGCCCCCCGAAAGCTCTTCTCCCAGTTTTTCCTGATGATCCCAGAGGTGGGTCGCTTCGAGCAAGTTTCGGATATTGTGCTGGAGTGTATCCGGACGTATTCCATATAGCTGCCCAAAATGCAGGAGATTTTCCCGAACGGTCAATTTTGGATAGAACGAGCTATGCTGCGGTGCGAAGCCAATATCTTTTTTAAATTTGGCCAGATTTCTGGGCAGGTTTTGCGGCTTTTCCGTGGCTCTGCCATGATATAAAACTTCTCCGTCCGTGGGCTCTAAGAAGCCGGTTATGATGTTCAGCAGGGTGGTTTTCCCGCTGCCGGACGAGCCGATAACACCCAGAAAATCGCCTTCCTCAACGGAGAGCTGAACATCTTCCAGGATCTTCCGCTTCCGGAATTCCTGCGTAACCTCTTTTAATTCTAGGAGCACAAAGCATAATAAATAATCTAATGTTTATAAATGTTTTTAGGGGCGTTTTTTTTTCTAAAAAAACTCTTTATCCAGATTTTTTCTTTTTTTTCCCCCTCTTTCTTCACGCCCAATCCATAGCACGATAATGTTTATATAACCCCTATCGTACCAGCTGGCCATGGAAGAAAAAAGTTCTTTTTTCAAGAGAACGAAGAAAACGCTTTGTCGGGTGTATGAAACTCATTATAAAAAATTGCTTCTCATTCCCCTGCTGCTCATTGTTTTGGCTTTTATCCAAATAGGGGTTCAGTATGCGACAACCGGCGATTTTGTGCACAAAGGCATTTCTTTGAAAGGCGGTTCAACGATAACGCTGGCCCAAACCCTGCCTTTTTCTTCTGCAGAACTGGAAAATCGCCTGCAGGCTGCATTTCCCAACCGTGAGGTGCAGATCCGTACCCTCTCCACGCTCGGTGGTGAAGAAACCCTTGTTATTGAGTCCAATGCGCAAAGCAAAGATGAGGTTGCAGCGCTGCTCGCCTTTTTGCAGCAGGAAAGCGGCCTGTCTGCCGACGATTATAGTGTAGAAATCGTGAATCCTGCTCTCGGAAACAGCTTCTTTCGCCAAGCGCTGGGCGCTTTAGGTGCTGCTTTCCTACTCATGGGGATCGCGGTTTTGTTGTATTTCCGAGTGCTTATTCCCAGTTTAGCGGTTATTCTTGCCGCCTTTTCCGACATTGTTGTTACGCTCGCCATTTTCAATCTCACTGGGCAGCCGCTCAGTACTGCGGGCATCGCCGCTTTTCTGATGCTGATCGGGTATTCTGTGGATACCGACATTCTGCTGAGCAGCCGGGTGTTAAAGCGCACGGATGGTTCAGTCATGGAGAGGATTTATGGCGCTATCCGT
Source organism: Nanobdellota archaeon (assembly GCA_030695605.1). Taxonomy (GTDB): domain Archaea; phylum Nanobdellota; class Nanobdellia; order Woesearchaeales; family GW2011-AR9; genus JAUYQE01. Next base: position 8,766 of record JAUYQE010000042.1, on the reverse strand, counting down.
ACCGGGATGACGATGACCGGCACGACACTGGCTGCTGTCGCTATCGGCTTGTTCGTCCGCAATGATACCGTGCATCAGATCATGCTGATCATTTTCATCGGCCTGTTTGTGGACATGATCATGACCTGGATCCAGAATGTCGGCTTGTTGCGCCTGTATCTGGAACGAAAAGAAAAGCGCAAACAGGTTTCCTCATAAAAGTCGAAAGCGAAAAGATCTCAACGAAAACCATGAAAACTCTTTGGAACGTGCTGAAAACGTGGAAAGTCCTGCTCCACCAGATTCCCTGGAAAGAAATGCTGACCAGCTGGCGCGTATTGCTGCTGCTCTCTTTCATCATTTTTTCTTTGATTGTTATCAAGCCCCAGCTTTGGGGCGCAGATGGCTTGTCCATTCGGGCCATTGCTCTCAATTCTTCGGCAGCCCAGGCGGGGATGGAAAATCCCCTGTCGCATAGCACCCCCCTCGCTAAAGAGCAATTGCTGAGCATCAACAAGCAGCCCGTTTCTTCATTGGAAGAGTATGCTTCTTTGACCCGGCAGCTCGTGCCCAATCAAACCGTAACTCTGGAAACGTCGCGAGGGCGCTACACACTCCAGACGGTGGCAGGAAATGGCAGCAGCGACTTGGGCCTGCGCTTGGCTCCGGCTCCTACCTCAAACATTCGCAAAGGGCTGGATCTCGAAGGCGGCACGCGCGTGTTACTGCAGCCAACTGCTCCGGTCTCCGAAGAGAATCTGGAGCTGACTGTTGAGAGCCTGAAAGAGCGGCTGAATGTGTATGGCTTGAGTGATGTAGTGGTTCGCTCGGCTGCCGATTTAGCGGGCAATGATTTTATCTTGGTCGAAATAGCGGGAGTAACGGAGGAAGAAGTCAAAGAGCTCCTGGCCAAGCAAGGCAAGTTTGAAGCCAAGATCGGGAATGAAACCGTCTTTTTCGGCGGGAAGAATGATATCACCTATGTCTGCCGCAGTGCGGATTGCTCGGGCCTCGATCCGCAAACGGGCTGTGGCCGCCTTGCTGATGGCTATGCCTGCGGGTTCTTTTTTGGGATTACGCTGAGCCCCGAAGCGGCGGAACGGCAGGGGCGCCTGACGCAGCAGCTTTCCGTTATTGACGGCTCACTCAGTGAACCGTTAGTGCTTTTCTTGGACGATGCAGAAGTGGATCGCCTGCAAATAAGCTCTTCGCTCAAAGGCGTTCCCGCGACGCAAATTCAAATCACCGGCTCCGGCACAGGCAGGGTGGAACAAGAAGCGGTCAATGCCGCACTGCAAAACATGAAGCGGCTGCAAACCATACTTATTACCGGAAGTTTACCGATCAAACTGGAAATTGTCAAGATCGACACCATTTCTCCTTCCTTAGGAAGAGAATTTTTGGAAAATGTAGTGCTTATTGCGTTCTTAGCCTTGGCTGCAGTCATTGCCGTCGTCTTCCTCCGCTATCGCCGCCTGCGCATTGCTCTCCCCATGTCTGGCATACTCCTGTCCGAAGTGGTGATGGTGCTGGGCTTTGCGGCTTTAGTCGGCTGGAATTTGGACTTGGCAGCCATCGCCGGAATCATTATTGCGACGGGCACGGGAGTCGATCACCTTATTGTCATCACGGACGAAACCGTCGGACGGCAGCAGCAGGTGGCTTCCAGCTGGAAACAGCGCCTGAAAAATGCCATGTTCATCGTTATGGGATCTTACCTGACGGTGCTGGCGGGCATGCTGCCGCTGTGGTTTGCCGGCGCCGGGCTGCTGAAAGGCTTTGCTTTCACGACGATCGTCGGGCTGTCGTTCGGGGTCTTAATCGCCCGGCCGGCGTATGCAGTCATTATCGAAAAACTCCTCCGGGAATAAACGGGAAAGACCGGAGACAAAGAAAAACGTTACCGAGTTGCTATGGAACACCGTATGTATAATCAAGCACAGCAGCGCCGGGCCATTCTCATGGTGATTGTTTGTACTCTCTTCACGTCTCTGGGCCAGCTTTTCTGGAAAGCGGGCGTGCAACGTATCGATATTTCGGCGCTTCTCACCGTACTCAACGTTCCTTTCCTTTTGGGCACACTCGCCTATGGTGTGGGCACCATTCTGATGCTCTTGGCTTTCCGCCATGGCGAATTAAGCCTTCTCTCCCCTATTTTCGCGACCAGTTATGTGTGGGTCAGTTTGGTTTCCCCTCTCTTTTATCCGGCCGATAGCATGAATGGGTGGAAATGGCTGGGCGTGCTGACAATTCTTATCGCTGTCGCCATTTTAAGCAGGGGGGCATCATCACCAAAGCCGGGGGTTGAGCCCCATGGTTAGTGTTCTCGTTCTGGGGATTATGGTCGTAGGAAGCCTGCTGGGCGCTTTGGGAACTCTGTGCATTAAAAAGGGGACAACCGGAAACTCGCTCCTGCAGCTTTTCCGCACCCGCCGTTTCTGGTGGGGTTTTTTCCTCCTCATCATTTCTACGGTACTCTATTTCTTTGCCCTGCGCCAGGAAGAATTAAGTGTGCTCTATCCGCTGGTTTCCCTCACCTACGTCTGGACGACGCTGCTCTCCATAAAATATCTCGGCGAGCGCATGAATAGGTGGAAGTGGCTGGGCCTTTTCGGCATACTCTTAGGGGTGGTTTTTATCGGCTTTGGGAGTTAGGGTTTTGCCGATAAAGCCAAACGTGCCGAAATGTTTTTAAATCTCATCCCTCTGGGGGCATGCCGCAAGGCTTTTTTGGAGCGGAGAAGCCGTTTCCAGAATGCCCCGAGTAGCGAAAGAGATAGGAGGTACTAACTAATGGAAATTATAAAGAAAGACGATGTGTTAGCGTTCGGCTACGGCGATAATGGAGATGACGACTCTGATGATGACGATTCGAATGATGATGACAGTGATGATGATGGAGATGATGAATCGTAATTCTCGTTAATCCCCGAAAAAGAACTTTTTTCTTTTTTTCTTTTTTTCCCTCGGCTAAGAAAGACTATTTCCGATGGTTTGAGGACTGTTTACTCTTCTGTTCTCCGTTGCAATAACAAGCGGAGCTGATCAAGAACATATGGCAGTATAAAAGCCACGCCAAAAATCAGGCTGATGACAAAAGGGTCATGCGGCGCATTCTGCACCTGCAAGTCCACCATAAAGCGGTTGGCGGCAAAAACCATTACGGCGATGTTCGCGAAAGCGACCAGCGGAACCAGCACGCTGGCCCAGCGATGATGTTTTTTTTCGAGATAGCCGATATCAGCGATGAGAAAATTGTAGAGAAATCCCACCATGCCGGCAAGGAGAACAATGATGCCATACAAAGTCCAATGGTTTAAGACGATGAGAAAAGGGATTAACACCAGCGTCACCGCTAGGTTGGCAAAAACAATGACCAGCAGGGCGCTCCAAAAAACAATTTTCGAGAAGAAGAGGTCATGTTCTTTGGCATGCTCCAGGACCGCTTCCGCTCGTTTTATCTCGAGAGGAGTCCAGCCTTTTTCTTGCAGCGATTTTTTTCTTGGTAAGGGCATGGTCTTATCTCTTTGTTAGGCAAAGATGCTCGGCAATCGTGCGGAATTCCCGAGCGGAACGGCAGCGGGGATACGCGTACGGCAGCGGCAAGCTCCGATGCGCGGCTTTGCGTATTTTTTGGTCGTATTTTATTTTTGCCAGCAAAGGATGCCCTACGATAGCTTCTACTTCTTCCTTTTTCAGCTCATGGCGGCCGTGCATCATATTGGCAACAATGCCCGCAACGGTTAAACCTTGCTCTTCCGAAGCCCGCAAGGTTTTCAGGGCATCCATCACGGCGCTTAGGGTGGGAGTTATGACCAGGAGCACTTCTTCGCACTGCTTGAAAACCTGCTGTGTTTCATAGCCCAAGCCGCCGGGCGTATCGACGATAACAAAGTCAGCAAGGCCATCCAGATGCTCGAACAGCTCACCCAGGGATTCGGGATTGGTCTTCTGGAACTCTTCATACGACGGCGAAGCCGGGATGAACGAGAGGCCGCTTTCGTGGAGATGGGTTATTTCCTGTAGGGATTTTTCTTTGCGGAGAAAGGCATTCAGGCTTCCTTTGGGGTTCAGGACACCCAGATGCAGCCCGACGTGAGGTGTTACCAGATTGCCATCGACGAGAATGACGCTCCGATGCTGATTAAAAAGTGCTTGGGCCAGGGAAATGGCTACCGTGGTTTTTCCTACGCCCCCTTTTCCCGACGCTACGGCAATGAATTTGGTCATAGTTCCTCTTTTTCTCTCAATACGTGTTAAAGAGAAGCGATTATTTAATGTTTTCTTTAATAGAGCGTCAAAAAGCTTTGTTTCTGAGAAATTCTCTTCTCGGTGCTCTACTCTTTCTCTTCCCCTTCAATCTTCTGATACGCATACCGTAAGAAGCGGTGCACAAATTTCTCGCAGTTCAGCAAGTTGTCACTATCAATTTCTGCCGTGGCGTTATCAACTTCTACGATCAGCGTCACGTGCCGCCGGTATTCCTGCCGCTTCTTGTGGGGCAGCTTTAAGACCGTGCGGAGAAAAAGGTAGAACGTTAAGTATCTTTGCAGCTGCTCATCTTCTGGATAGAGATCTCGCAAGGTCGTTCCCCGCAAGGCCGGGCTTTTGGGAAGGGCTTCCAGGCGCTTTTCTGCCTGGGCCTGTTCGAGAAGCGCCAGAATAATCAGGTCAAAGATGCTTACGAGGCGATGTAGAGCATTAATGAGTACATCAACCGTCCGGGTATATTTCAGGCTGACGTAGAGAATGTGCTCTAAGCGCTTCAGCTCATCCCGTGCTTCCAACAAGTTTTCGTTCATTGTAAAAAGTTAAATAAAATAAGTTTTCTGTATAACGATTCGCATTTCCTTCGTAGGCTCTTCGTGTTGCTCATATGCTCTTCTCTTCGTATAAAAAATAATAAGAAAAGCTCCTTTCTTTTTATTATTTTCTCTTAAAATCGGTTTTTTCCCCTTTTTGCAGCAGTTTTTCTATGTCTGCTAGGAAGGCTTGGGTGCGCGTGTAGTATCCATCCACCTCTTTCTTGGCGACGGTCCGCAGGCGGAATTTGTCCGTAGCGAGCACGTAGCCATCGCTCCTGCGGAATTCGGTAGGGCAGTTCTTTTGCAACTCCACGAGCTCCTGCAGCTCTTCGAGCAGCCTGGCGTGTGCGGTATCCAGATGGTTTCTTCTGGCAGAAGAGCGGAAAACAAGGAATTTGCTGGCAAAGCTCTTTCCGAACGGCGGCACCAGGCGCAGCTGACGCTCATAGAGCAGCAGCGCTTCCATCGCTGTTTCTCCGGCATCAAACAGTTGTCCCAACACTCCGGTCAGTAGCTTGGCGTCTTTCAAAGCGGGAAAAGTGACGTGCAACAGGTGTCGAGCAGCATTCAGGTGCTGTTGGGCTTGTTCCAGTGCTTGGCGGTGGGGCATGGGCTAAAGACGTCAAAGAACTATAAAAATCTACGTGCGCAAGAATTACTCGCTCTTCGTCAGGCTCACAATGGCTTCTGCCAAATCGCCCTGATGCTCTTCGAGTGCTTTCCGGGCTGCCGCTTCAGCAACGCCGGCTTGTCCCATAACTGTCTTGACATCTTCCGAAGAAATATCCAGTTTCAGGGCTTTTTTCCGTTCGTGCGCCTCGCCAGAAATCTGGAAGGTTTCCTGCCCCATCATATTGACTTTAGCGACGGAAGGGTTGCTGATAACAATTTCTTTCTCTGCAGTCTTGATGATGACTTCTATTGCCGGAATATCTACTTGCTGAATCCCCATCTGCTTCATCATCTGCTGCATTTTCCGGGGATTCAGGCCAGGGAACATGGTGAAAGCACAAATTTTGAGGATGTTTTTTCTTATCTCTGTAACCGGTTTTTCTATTCGAGAAAGCTGCCTCCCAACGAGTGCAGCAGGATAATCAGGACCATGACGACCAATACCATGATGATAACGGTGCCTGGAGAGAAAGAAACTTTGGAATGGTATTCGTCAAAATAACGAGTTAGGCCGCCCTGTCCGGAGGGCAAGCGAATGCGATTATCTTCTGCCATGTTTTTCTGGGGAAGCGCGTTAGTTTAAATATCTTTGCCGAATTTGGGTATTGGTTCGAATTTCCATGTCGTCCACTGAATCAGAGATTCCGCCATTCTCGTCCATTTCTGCTAATCGAAAGAACAAGAGAGCCTGCTCGAGGGCACTCTTCCTCCGTTCAGTATTTTTAGCCATCTCTGCTTCTACCCCTTGCAGGATAGACCGGTCACAACTGATGTCGCAATAAGACCGCCATGCTCTTCTGTTTTCTGGGCGAAGAGATTGCTGGTAGAGTTCTTCAGCTTCCCGTGCTAATTCTCCGATTTTGCTTGCTAAAGCCACAGCGTTTCTTTCATAGTCCAGGAGAGCTTCTTCGTAGGTATCTCGAATGGTCTCGTCAGGCATTTTTTTTCTCTTACTTTCTCTCTCTATTATCCTCATTAAACACCTCTCACAAAACACCAGCAGGTTTCTTTATATGTCAAAAATATACCACCGATCTATTTGACAACTGCCTTTCGCGTGATACAAAAAGATGGTAGGGTGACATAGGCCGCCTTTTGTCAAACCCAAAGGCTGTATAGGTATACAACCCGATGGTTTGGGGAAGCATTCTACTGAGCGTCGTAACGACTTGCACCGGCCCGATCTTTAAAGATTTCTCTTTTTAGACCGTCCGAAAGTCCAGCTTTCGGTAAGGGTTCGCCGTTTCATCGTTCCCCTATTCAACGTCCGTGGGTTAACTCGCTCCCATCGCTGGAAGCTTCGCCATGATCATCCTTAAATAGGGACGTGCCGTTTCTGCGCCAGAGCCACCGGATTTCTCCGTCTCCCTCTGGGAGTAGCCATGCTGCACCGTGGAAAGCAGGCGCTTTCGGGGTGCTGGTGGGCGGACCTTCCTGGGCTCCAAAGAACCCGCCGCTTCCTGTCACCACTACCAAAAAGGCTCTTTAGAAAGGGCATTTATAAATGTTTATGCGGAAAATGCGCAACTATCCAGAAAACGATTCTTCTTTTATCGCACCACATCCACTTTTAGCAACAACTCTTTCATCCCTTCTTCATGCCCCGCTCCGACTAAAGCCAGAATGTTCTTCTCGGGATATTTCCGCAGCAGCACCACCAGCTTTTTGACCATATACCTGTTGCGATCCTCCACCAGTGTTTTGTAGACGGATGGATACCGTTCTTTGAACTGCTGCATCATCGTTGCGATCATCTTTTTCCCGGGAACTTTCTGCAAGTCAAAGTGTTCCAGGCCCAGCCGCCGCAATTGTCTTTTCGGCAAAAAGAGCCCCTTGAGAAGATCGCCCACAAATCGGAATTTTTCTTTCCACGTCAAGTTCTTGGAGAAGTTCCGTAAAGTGACATCAATCGGCTGGTCGATCAAGGCCACCTGCAGCCTATGCTTTCTCGCCAGCTCCAGGCCCATCTTCATCTCCGCTCCCGGAGCGATGCCCACCATCTTCCCGAGTTTCTGCTGGATCTTCTGGCCAATTTTGGCAAAGAGATAGCCGCGAAAGCCCACGTGCAACGCTTCTTTCAGCGGAATTTTTCTCTGTTCCTTGCTCAGGAGAGCAGCAGCCCGCTGCGGGTCCAGCTCCAAAGCAATGATGTCGGGCTTTTCCTCGATAATGGCCCGTTTGGCTTCCTGAATACTCTCTCGGGCGATATGCGATGTTCCAATAATCTTGAGGGGCATACCTTTTATAGAACAGAGAAAAATATATAAAGGTACGTCCGCTAAAGCTTCAATAAATAATATTATGCATAAAGCAGCACATAAAGCACACGGTGAGGTGAACAATCATGTTAAAAATGAAGCGGGTTTCCGAAACGTATGATTTGAAAGTCTTTACAGATGCGGGCGATTATTTTGGTGATGTGGAAGACAGCATCGTTTCCAGCAATAAAGTCGCGGGCTGGAAGATCAAAGCGACGAAGAATTCGTACCTGAGCAAAGTGCTGGGCAGCGCTAAAGGCGTCATTGTTCCCCATCAGCTTGTCAAAGCCGTCGGCGACATCTTCATCATCTCGAAAAGCGCCGTGCCTTCGGGGACGGGCAGCGAAGAAGGAAGCGACGCTGCTTAGGCAAGGGGCGCCGGAACTATCATCAGAAGTTATGGTGCAGATGGAGAAAGAGAAACGATAATTCTTTGTTTTTTGGCTCTTTGTTTGTTTATTGCTTGAGATGTTCTTCTACGATAGGAATCAAGTCTTTTGGCGCATCGATCAGATAATCAAAATGCACTCTGCCGTTTACCGTTTCAACTCCTTTTTCCAGCCGTTCCCGGCCTTGGTAGCCATAGCAGGCGCCGACGGTGATGAGGGTTTCCGTATGGGGTATTGGTTCATGACGGACGATATTCTGGGAAGCAGCCAGATCGTCCAGTGTATCACCAACATGAATTGTTGCTTTTCCTTCGCTTTGCAGGAGGTCCAGCAGGAGTGCTAGGGAGATCGTAGCCGGTTTCGTCAAAATGCCCCCTTTTCCCGTTCCATGATATCGCCTCAGGAAGTCGCTGGTCATGACCGTATCGAAATAAGGCAGGATCGACTGTAGTTCCTGAACAATCCCTTTGTAGGTGTTAGAACTGTTTATTCCCAGCCGAACCCGGCGGCAGTTAAGGGGGTCCGTCCCTTTAATGCTCCCCCTCTCCCATATTTTTTTGACAGTTTCTTCTACTCCTGAATAGAGCCTGACTGGATGCTCCTCGCAGAATTCGGAATACGCTTCCCAAACAGGATCAGAAAGATTGTTTATATCTCCGGGAA
>JAUYQE010000040.1 GCA_030695605.1 Nanobdellota archaeon | reverse complement strand
CCCATGGCCACCATTTCCCTTACCAAACTCCAGCAGCCTTTCGTACAGCTGGGAGAGCAGTTTGCGGCTTTTTTCCAGTTTATTGCGGGCAAGCTGAAAAACTTCAAGAATCTCACCCTCGGCGAGCAGATTGCTTATAGCTGCATCGGTGCAGGCTTAATCTTCCTCCTTACCGCTCTCGTGTTATTCATCATTTGAAAAGGTGTTTGTTCTATGATCCCCGAAGAAAGAGAGATGTTATTGGCGGCGAATGATGCCTTTGCTTTTGTCTATGAAGAAACGGCCAGGTACTGGAAGCGCTTAGGCTTTCTGCAGGGTGAGCGGGGCAATTTCTTTTCACCTATCCATAATCTGGAGATTACGTTGCGGGACGAGGCAGCGCCGCGGCTGCATGTTCTGATCCAGCTGGACTACAGCGTCTATCCGATCAAATCTACGGGCAATGCAGCTCTGGTGGAGCTTTATGAAGCGGATGTAGAAGCCTGTGTCGAAAAGAATGGATTTGAGATATTGCCGGTTCGGGCTAGCTCGTCCCATCCTGCGGACTCGGCACGGATAGACTTTCGGCTTGAATACTGGGTGTGGCCGCTGTTGCATTAAACAGAAGTAGCCCGATGGCTGGCAAGGCCAAGAGGGCGAGGCGAGCATTACCACCTGAAAGATTCTCTGGTCCGTTCCACCGCCTTCGAAAATTACCGGAAATATGCTGCGAGGTTCATCGCCAGCGGTGGCGAGCCTCGCCGGCCCGCCAGCCATCGGACAGGCCTCATCTATGCTTTTAAAAGCGAGCTTACAGCAAAACTTCTTTATCCCCAGAATACAATCCCATCTTGGTCATTTGCTCATATTGGTCTTTGGTTAAAGTTACGTATTTCAGCTCAAAGCCTTTCTCCCGGATTTTCCGGCCGGCATCTTCAATGGTGGCATTGCTGACACCCTCTCCAATGATAAGAATATTTGCTTTCCCTTTTTTCTTCCCCCCATGCTGAATAATGCTTTGCACACCGGGAATATTCTTTATCGATTCCAGGAAGGCAGCCACGCCGTCAAATTCCTCTTGGAATAATTCCTGCAGCAAAGGCGTTTCTTTACTAGACTTCCAGCGGTACACTTTGCTGTTCTTCCATTCTTTCCGTTCGATGATGCCGGACTTCGCCAATTCCTGTAGAATCCGATAGGCGGAACTCATGGGCACTTTGGTTCGTTGGGCAATTTCGTTTAAAGAAAGCTCTTCGGCAGCGTTGAGCAAAACCCGAAGGATGGCTGCCTTTTTTTTATCAAAGACTGCCGTGAGAAGCTGTTCTCTATCACCCATGGGAAGAGAGAAATTGTTCTCATTTATATCCTTTCTCTTTTGGAATCAGTTTCCAAAACTAGAATGGAATTTCAAAATTGGGGTTCGTGAGCAAAAGAGAAGCCTGTGGCAAAAGCGTTAGGTATAAATACTTCAAAAAAATGTTCATTTTTCATGCGCGATATCCTTGATATCATCACTTCCCGGCGGAGTGTGAAGCGTTTTCAGCCGCAATTTGTCGACTGGGAAAAAATTTCTCGTGTTCTGGAAGCAGCCCGGCATGCGCCCAGCTCCGGAAACCTGCAAAATTGGAAATTTATTCTGGTCATGGAGCCGGAGAAAAAGCAAAAAATTGCTGAAGCGGCGTACGATCAGCACGATATCGCATTGGCTGCGGCGCTCATCGTGGTTTGCGGAGAAGCAGAGAAAGCGGAACGGTACTATGGCGAGCATGGTAGTATATATACAATAGAAAACTGCGCTGCCGCTGCCCAGAATATGCTGCTGGAAGCGCATTCATTAGGGCTCGGTTCTCTCTGGGTTGGCGCCTTTAGCGAAGAAGACGTGCGTGCAGCTTGTGGCATTCCGGAAGAAGCGCAGCCTTTAGCTATTGTGGCCATCGGTTACGCTGCAGAAACCCCTGAAAAGCCGCCAAAATTCCCTCTGGAAAATCTCGTTTATTTCGGCTCCTGGCGTAATAGATCAAAAGATCCTGCGAAATATATGGTCGATATTGCCTCAATTCTCGAGCGCCGAGCCCAGAACGTGAAAGAAATGGCGCAAAATATCATTACAACAGAAAAATAAGCTTATTTTTCTTGTTTTCTCTCATCTCTTATAATCAACTTTCTCTTATCTTTACAAGTAAAATACTCCTAATCTCCCTCTAATCTGTTTACTCCAGCATAGAAATATTTAAATAGAACATAGGCATTACCAAAAACAGGTTTTGGTGGTTCGGTTCGTATACAAGAAAAGTGTTTGGTCAATCCGACGGTTTGGTTCTGATCGGAAAGATTTAGGTTTGGTTATGACGATTGGTTGGTTCTAGGAGTAGTAATGTTACACTCATATATATAGTTTTGTATTTTGCAAACTATATGTCGGGGGGTGTACGCAAAAACAAAACAATCAAAAACGAGAGGTGGTAAAACATGGATTTTTTCGTCGAAAAAGCGTTGGAAAGCCTGCCGCCGGAGCAGGAATTTGCCGGAATGCACCAGGCCAATATTAAAGTCATTGGCGTGGGCGGAGCGGGCAACAATATGGTCGGATGGCTGTACAAGAAAGGCATCCGTGGGGCAGAGATCATTGCCACGAACACGGATTACCAGCACTTAAGCATAACGGGTGCAGATCATAAGTTCCTGATCGGAAAAGACTGCACGCGCGGCTTGGGATGCGGTGGATTCCCGACCAAAGGAGCAGAAGCAGCCCAAGAATCGTTGACCCAACTGAAAGAATGCCTGAAGAGTTCAGACATGGTGTTTGTCTGCGCGGGCATGGGCGGCGGTACGGGAACGGGAGCAGCGCCGGTGGTAGCGCAAGTTGCCAAAGATACGGGCGCCATTGTTATCGGAACGGTAACGATGCCGTTCAACATTGAGCGGGCCAGATGTGACAAAGCCGAATTTGGCTTGCAGCAATTGCGGCAAGTATCGGATACGGTCATTGTCATTGACAACAATCGCCTCGTGCAGATTGCGGGTAACTTACCGATCCAGCAGGCTTTTGCGGTAGCCAATGAATTAGTAGCAACGATGATCAAAGGGATTGTGGAAACTATTGCCATTCCTTCCCTGGTTAATCTGGACTATGCAGACGTCAAGGCGATCATGTCCAATGGCGGCGTAGCAGCCATAGGCGTCGGCAGCTCGGATACCAATAGCCGGGTTGAGGAAGCGGTCAAAGGCGCGTTGTCTAACCCCTTGCTGGACATTAGTTACGAAGGTGCGACGGGCGCCCTGATTCACGTCACGGGCGGGCCGGACATGACCTTGGATGAAGTTTCCCGTATCGGCGAGCTCGTTACCGAATCTTTGGATGATGATGCGAACGTTATCTGGGGAGCTCGGGTGAGCGAGGAGATGAAAGGCAAGCTGACCGTTATGACCATTATAACGGGAGTGAACTCGCCCTGGATACTGGGAAAGCTGGACCAGAAGAAATCCACCGATCGGGCCAAGTCCCTCAGCCGGGAACTGGGCATCGAGCTGGTGTAAGCCTGTTTACAGAAATCTTGCCGGTTCTCTTTCTGAGAACACCCCCTAAAGCTGGCAAGATTTCTTTTTTTTCTTTTTTTTAAAATGATAAGCAGAAAGAGCACCGCCTGTGTCAAATAGCGAATCGAGACTGTTTATGATTACAAAAATAATTGCTTTGGATTTTGATGGAGTTCTGGCTGACTCTTTTGTCGTGGCATATCATGCTTTCTCGGAAATCAGCGAGAAACTGGGAATTCCTCACTTTGAGCCAGAAGAATTCCGTTCCCTTTTTGATGGGAATTTCTACGAAGAATTGCAGAAGCGCGGGGTGGCCCAAGAAAAGATTCCCCCGTTGCTGTACGAGCTGGAAGATATCTTGCCGGATCGGTATGTTACCGTTCAGCCCATTCCCGGAGCAAAAAAAATGATGGAAACCTTGACGGCACTGGGAAGAGTATATATTATTTCATCTAACATCTCTTCCGTCATTGAAGAATACTTGCGGCGGCATGGCTTTCCGAACGTTCCCGTTTTAGGAGCGGAGAAAGAGACCAGCAAGAAAAAGAAGCTGTTCCGGCTGAAAGAGCAGTCGCCTGAAGCGCCGTTCTATTTCATCGGTGATACGAAAGGGGAGGTCTTGGAAGGCAAAGCTGCAGGAGTCCGAACGCTGGCTGTCACCTGGGGCTACCACAATAAAAAGCGGCTGCAGGAAGCCAAGCCGGAGAAGATCTTTGAGAAGCCGAAAGAAGTGGTGGAGTATTTTCTTTCTCTTAACTAAGGTTTTATGGTAGTTGGGTAAGCTGACAGATACCTGTTTTGAGCATATTTCTCAGCAATTCTTACTTCCCCTTTACTGAACTCAATAAGCTCTTCCAGCAGCTCTCCAGGAATAACATTCTTGACTTTTTTTAGCGGGGCTGTGTAGCCTTTTGCGAATCCTTCAGCAAACTTTCCTCGTATTCTAGTCCAAGGGTACATTCCTTCATGAAGCGGGCCAATAGTCCGATAACTGCATGCAGGCCAACATAAAGCACTCTCTCTGATTGTTTCATATTCTTTCTTTTGCTGTGCTCGGAGCGCGGATTTTGGCTTATCTCGCAGGTCGTCCGATGCATCAAAATCAACGAGACTCAGGGCAACATTTCCTCCCTCGTTTTCGTACACGACAACATTTCCAATATGGGTGTTTGTCCTTTCTGGATTATCGCTCCAGGTCTGCCAGCTTTTGTCCATGAGATGTTTCAATTGGCCGACAATAAAGCCGCAGGCGTCATAAAACGGGCGGGCTTTTTTGCAAAAGAGATCGATCGCGTCAGCAATCGTTCTTAGAGAATTCCATGTTATCATTTTACGATAACCATGCACAACCGGAAATTCCAGCACCGTGAAAAGCTCATCCAAGCGGGTATCACCTTTTACGCGCATGATGCTGGTGGCAAGTTTTCTCTTTCGTACTCGGTCCGGGAATGTGTACCAGCCAACATATTCCATGACAGGGTCTATGCCTTCTTCGGCGAGGGTTCTGTTAAACCGATCAGAATAGATTTTTTCAAAGCGGGCATTCCGCAGAAACTGGCCGCCTTCTACTCCATTAAATTTTTCGTTCCAGCAGGGCTTGGGTTCCAAAGCGACTCCTTTTAAGCGGAACAGTTCCTGGGTCTTTTCATCAAGTGTAAGGCAAGACCGATAGCCGCTCCAGAGTGCGGGAAATACTTTATCTGTATTTGTTTAGCTAATCTATATTGTGTAGTATCCATGTTACCTTTTTGTAGTGCTCGGAAAAACCTTAAAATGGTGAGATTATCCTTCCTTTGTGAAATATCAAATTGAAGAATTAGGTCGGGAAGAACTCATTAAAAT
>JAUYQE010000039.1 GCA_030695605.1 Nanobdellota archaeon | reverse complement strand
CGGAAAAACAGAGATTTATGTCCGTCAATGAAGCGCTGAAAATCTTAGAGCAAATTGAAGCGGAGAAAAAAGAAGGCTTTATTCACGGCCAGCTGCTCATCGTCGGCTGTGCGCGTTTAGGGAGCGATGATTTTGTGGTCAAGAGCGGAACGCTGCAGGAAGTAAAAGCCTGCGATTTCGGCCAGCCACCGCATTGCCTGATTATTCCCGGAAAGCTGCATTTTGTCGAGGAAGAGATGGTGGGGTTCTGGAGACAAACAATAAACTTCATTGAGCGGGCGACGCACAGGATGCTGGAAAAATGAGCACTGAAACCGAAACGATGGGAAAAGGACTGGAAAATATTTTGGGGGATTGTTTGCCGCTGGCTCGGCGGCATTTTGAAGACAAATTCATTGAAGAGCATGCGGGATTTCTTAAGGGGCTGGCAGAACGTTGTGGAGAATTTACAGATCAGGCCTATCTGGAACTTCCCAAAGAATTAGTAGCCGAACATAAAGAATTTCTCCTCGCACTCGCTGAACACTGTGGGGAAAGAACGTGGAAAGTGTATGAAACTCTTCCCCCGCACTTACATCCAAACGAGTACCAATTAATAGAGCGAGTAATGAAAGAGCAGGGAATTACCCATTGGGACCGGTATTTTAGTAACCATTTTCCGCTTTGGCAGCATGTTTTTGAGTCGATGACAACCGCTTCACCGAAAAAGCCCCTCGCAGTAATTGTCCATAACAAGAATGACCATAATGGAGCGTTTTGTAGGCCTTACGCGGTGTTTTATAAGCCTCACTATCTTGATGAGCTCCTCCACCTTGCCGACTATTATGCTCTCTACGTCTGCGAGGCTGATAATCGCACTGAGGCTTTTCGGCATATCCACCGTGCAGTGTCACTCAGCAAAAAACGCCGAAAGATTTCCCTGCTCGTTCTGGGTGGGCATGGAAATCCATATTCCCTGAACTTAGGAAAAACAGAAGGTACAGAGCATGAGAATAATGACAACAAAAAGGAAATAAGCCGAAAGTTTGAACGAGAGCCGGAACGCTACCTCAGCGTCCTTGACGGAGCGCGGTTTGCAGACGTTGGAAAATACATCCATAAGAGCGGAAAAATTGTGTTAGTGTCCTGCAGCACGGGAGCAGAAAGAGCGAAAAAAAATCTCTCGCAGGTTATTAGTGAGGCCATCCCGCACGCCACGGTCTATGCGCCAAAAGTTAATACGGTTATGAAAAGATTTGTATTTGATAAAAAAGGCAGAGTAAGTGATGTTGTTTATCAATGCGGCCCCGAGCAGACGGTAAAGCTCTGCGGTGGTTCTCACGTTTCAACAGAATAGGCCCTTTACACTGCTTTTAATCGCTTCTCAATCTCATTCTTAACCGCAGAGATATACAAATCAAACTGCATTTCGACACTTTTCCAGGTCTGCTGACTCACGTCCAGCCCCTGATACTTATTTTTGTTTCTGACCAATCTGATGCTTTCCAAAAAATCCCAATCAAATTCTAGATCTTTGTAGTGAAGCATGATGACGGCAAAGACACCCTGATGATTGCTGCTTTTCTGACGCTCAAAACGAAGCAATTGATCGCACAATTCCCGAAAAGCATCATAATGAATGTTAAAAATCACGCGCCAGCTGGGATTTTTCATCTTTCGTAAACTTTTCCCGAACTCGTAATCCTCTCGTGCCATGAGCAGCACTTTTTTGACCTCGTCTTTGTCAAAGTGTGCTTCTTCATATACCCCTTGCGCGGCAAGCGCCCGGTACACGTCCTCGGGAGTTTGGAGTTTATGCATGGATGCTCACCGTAAATGGTTCAAGGCTCTCCGTTAACGCGAAGCCTTTCAGGATATTGGGAAGAAGAACCGGATCAAGCTCTTTTTTGACCGTCCGTGCATCGTTATAACTGAAAAGCTGGATGGTTCTGCCCAGCTTCTTTTCAAAGCTCTCTTTGTCAAACTCACGAGCATCCCCATACAGAAAAAGATCCACATCACTGGACTTGCTCCAATCGCCGCGGGCAAAACTGCCAAAGAGGATCGCAGTTTTTATCTTTGGGCACGTGCTCAGATGGGAAAAGAGGCCGCTCTTCGTGAGCACGTGTAAGCCATATAGCCGTTTTTCTTCACGAAAGCGAGGCTCGTCTCTTTGCGCCAGGTAATACGGCATTTGGCCTCGGGGCTTTACTCGCCGGATATATTTCTCTTTAAGAAGCATCTTCAGTGCAGAGGCTACCCGTTCCCGACTCATCCCCGATTCCTGCACCAGCGCTTCAAAATGCCACTGGCGGAGGGTTTCGGTGAAAAAAAGCGATTTTAACTTCTCCATTTTAGTATGAAAAATCGAACTGATATTTTAATGTTTCGATGGGGCTCTCAGCCATTTCTCCAAAAATAGAGAAACCACCTCACGCAGAGAAAAAATGAGCACCACGAGCTTCACACCCACGGCGCATAATCCACATCGCGCGTCACCGCATTCATAGTCAGCAGCACTAACAAGGAAGGCTCCAACGCGATACGCCAGTCCAGCTTCCTTAATCCGTCTGGATTAACGTCGTATCTGCTACCGGTCATAACTGCATACTGTGCTTCCTGCACCACTTCTTCACTTTCTTCGACGGTGATACCCTCTTCAGCAGGCGGAGCATCTTCATGAATCTCTCCATTTTCTTCGTCTGGCAGGTGGTAGGCGGTTGGAACTGCTGTCAGTTTCTCTCCATAATGAAGTGCACCATAATCAACGAGTGTACCAATAGGATGTTCTTCCTGAACCCCATAAGAGATGGATAACGGACTTTCTCTTTCAGAAGCCTGGGGGGCATCGGGCGCCGAAGATACAGAATGCTCGTCGACTGCTTCTTCCAATGTTCCTGCTGGTTCACTTTTTGCAGCAGGCTCTGTAACGATTTGTTTCAGAGAATTCTTCAGCTCTTTCTGAGCCAGAACTTCCAGGAAATACTCTTTTTCTTCGACCATAAAACACCCCAAATGCTTATACGCCGGCAGCACTATTTAAAGATTATGG
>JAUYQE010000029.1 GCA_030695605.1 Nanobdellota archaeon | reverse complement strand
ATCTTCGGAAATGAGTGAAGCGAATGCACCTGCAAGGCGAGAAAAATATTTTGGCTAACACCTATTTGACGCAGTTTTCTTGCGGAAAATTGCGTTTAATTGATGTTAAAGCGAAATTTTTATGAACGATGAGTTATTCCTAGTATCATGGATGATTTCCAGCCATATCTCACCAAGCTGTCCGAAGAATTGAAGCTCAGGAAATATTCTCCAAGAACGGCAAAAGCCTATTCTTCTCTTATTACTCATTTTTTAAACTCTGGTAAGAGCCCCCGTGAATTTTTGCTCAGATACACCGATAAAAGCCACTCCAGCATACGCACAGCTTATTTTGCTTTGAAATTCTTCTCTACTAGAGTCTTGAAACAGAATTTCGATGAAGGCCTGCCATTGGCTAAACGCCCAGGAAAACTTCCCGCAGTTCTGAACAAAGAAGAGATTCATGCTTTATTCCAGACAACTTTAAACCTGAAACACAGGCTGGTTCTTATGTTTCTGTATTACACCGGAATGCGGCTTGATGAGCTGCGTAATGTCAAATGGGAAGATATTGACGTGCAACGAGGCCTCATCCATCTTAAAGTTACCAAAGGAAGTAAAGAGCGGATGGTGTTTCTTCATGAGAGGTTAAAGACATGTATCCAGGATTTTAAACTGCAGAAAGAAGGTTTGGTTTTTCGGTCTAATCTGGAACAGCAGTACAACCCGCGCACCATCCAGATGATTGTCCGTATCGCTGCCCAGAAAGCGGGAATCACGAAGAGAGTTACCCCCCATACCCTGCGCCACTCTTTTGCCACTCATCTTCTGGAAGCGGGAGCAGACATCCGTTCCATTCAAACCTTGCTTGGCCACAAAAGTCTCCAAACCACGCAGATTTACACTCACATCGCAAATAAAGACATCAAAAAACTTGCAGATTTGCTTTAGGTTTCAAGACCAGCATATTCAGGCAAAGGCTCTCCTTTTTTTCCACTCACGAAACCATTTTCTTTTCAATCACATAAAAAACTTCATCCGGAAACTGCAGAACGGTAAACGGATAGCCCAGCCGATTACAGAGCAGCTCCATCCACTTCCGTTTTGGATAGTTCATGCGCTTGCCGCTCATGGTTTTGGTGGGAAAGCTGACGACAACAAATCGCGCGGACACTTCCCGCAGCACTGCTTCCGTCACTTTGTGCCCTTTCCCCCTATCCAGCACATCGGTCATTTTGAAGAGGAAGCAGACATCGGCATTCTTCAGGTGCTTCAGCTTCTGCCAATGGAACAAATCAAGGATAGCAGCATGCCCCTGAAATTGCGGATTTTTGGTATGCAGAAATGCAAAAAACTGTTCCAGCGTCTGCAGCTCTTCTTCGCTGAGATCATAGGCAAAGTACTCTAGCGTTTTCAGCTTCATAAACGGAATTGCATAGGGATGCAGGCCGCAGCCGAGATCAATGATTCGCTTGGGCTTTCCGGTGATGGCAAAAATCTGCCGATAGAGGTGTTCAAAGAAAGAAAGCCGCTCTTGTGTGGATGCGTGTGTCGCCAGAACCTGCCCGACAAGCTTTTTCCAGTTCTGGGGCTTTTTCATAACAAGCTCTTCAACCAACTGCTGCCGCTTGTGCAGCTCTTCATCCCAGCGGAACAAGCCATAGGCTCTCCGCAAGCGCTTGCGCAGTTCTTTTACTATCTGCTTATATCGCTCCGCCCGGCTGCTGGGATTTTGCAGGAGAAAATGGAGCATTTTAGGCTCCCGCTCTAAAAAAAGAAGCAGTTGCTCCTGAACAAACTCCCGGCTCAGCGAACGCAGCTCTTTTTTCTGCCGGATATCGGTGATCAGTTGCGCTATAAGCTCGTTGTCCAGATGCTGCCCTCCGATGTTCATAGCGAATGAAGAGTAGCTCAATATAAAAAGTTTTTTAAATCAAGAAAAGAAGCGTTCCCTATGCGCCAGAAAGCAGAAAAGAAGCCCCCGCTGAAGAATGATTGGAAATACTACGCAAAAAAAGCCTGGCAGTTCTTCTGGAAAGATGAATCTGTCTGGAGCTGGATAGTCAATATTGTGGTCGCTTTTGTGGTTATCCGCTATATCCTCTATCCCCTGCTTGGCTTTGTTTTAGGAACCAGCTATCCTATTGTAGCCGTCGTTTCCGAAAGCATGGAGCATGGCTTGCATAACGGTGTGCTCTGCGGCGAGCAGTATCCCGGCTTTAAAGAGTCATTTGACAATTACTGGCGGGCTTGTGGCAGCTGGTATGAACAACAAAGTATAACTCCCGATCAATTTAAAGATTTTCCATTCTCCCAAGGGTTTAACAAAGGTGATGTTATTGTCCTTTGGAGAGCCAATCACCAAAATGTGGACGTTGGCGACATTCTCGTCTTCCAGGCAGATCGCCCCCAACCCATCATCCATCGGGTGGTAAAAAGATGGGAAGAGAACGGCAAAACGTTCTACCAGACCAAAGGCGACCATAACCCGCGCAGCAGCGATGGTGTTGACGAGCTGCGCATCAGTGAAGATCGGGTTCTGGGCAAAGGCTTAGTGCGCATTCCTTTTCTCGGCTGGCTGAAGATCCTGTTTGTGGAAGCGCTCCGGCCGTTGGGGATAGTGATAGAACGGTAAGGCGCAGGGGCGGCGGCTGGGCCAAGAGGCGAGCGAGGAACGTCCGTTGTTCAAAATGAATACATTGTTCTGTTCAATCGAGGCGAGCTGCGATTTTTGGACAAATCTGTCTGCAAGAACAGACCGAGCGAGCGGCCCCGCCGCCCCTGAGGACGCTTTACTTGAGAATGCTTTCTCAACCAGCAACCAGTTTATAAACCCCAAAGAAAAACTATATAAATAGCCCATCAATTCTCCCCCTACGATGTTTTGCCCAAAATGCGGAGCCATTTTACGGCCTAAGGAAAAAGGCACGAAGCGTATCTTGTACTGTACCTGCGGCTTTACCAAAGAGCCGAAAGAAGAAGCCGGCACAGAGCTGAAAGAAACGGTACAAAGCAACAAAAAGATTGAAGTGATTGAGCAGGTAGAAATCCATCCTAAAGTCAGGGCGCGCTGCGAAAAGTGCCAGAATACCATCGCCTATTTCTGGACCCAGCAGACCCGGGGCGCAGATGAGCCGGAAACCCGATTCTTTAAGTGCACGAAGTGCAGCCATACCTGGAGGGAATATTCGTAATGGCCGTGGGCGTGCCGCAGGCCTTGCTGCAGGCGCTGCAGGAAAGTGCTGTGTATACTTTGTGGAAGAAAAAGCATCCGACCGCTTTTCTTTCCCATTTGTTTTGTAGTATTGCTGCTGATGGCTCACCGAAAAGCGGCTGGGATATCGGCTTTTATCTTCCGGAAACGGAAAAGATGGCAGTTTTTTCTCAGGGTTATCCAGAAGTCGCTGGAGAAGACGTGTCTTTCATTCTGAAGCCCGAAGATGATGTATTTAAGGAAACTGCAGCAGTCGAAGAATTATCGTTCTCTGCAAGTATGCTTTCTTTTCCAAACGCAGTAAAACGTTGGGCAGAAGAGCTGCCCAAAGCTTTTCCTCGGGAGCAAGCGGGCAACGGCTTTGTGATACTCCAAAAATTCCAGGGAAAAACAGTATGGAATTTCACGGTGCTTTCCCCCTCGTTCACGCTGTTGAACGTAAAGCTGAATGCTTCTGATGGAATACTGGTCAATGCTGCGCCGGTGAATCTCGTCGTACAAACGCCGTAGGCCTTTTCTTGTTACTCATTTCTTAAGTAATGGGACAGTACTTCTCCGCAGAACACGTTTTGTTTTTTTTCCGCAAGTGGTATCGGCTTGGAGTATATAGTTCTGACGTCAATAGTCTTTAAATATCACCCTTGGCTATCAAAAAGCAGTGGTAGGTGTTGCACAAAAAAGGGGTGATGGGTGTTTCATGAAAAAAAATTCTTCAGCAAAGATTTCATATGCAGCCATGGCCAAGTCCCGGCGCTTGGGTGAGTTTTTTGGAGAAGCGAAAGAAGAGAAAGAGTGAATGGCTTAGCTGCAAACAGCTTCTAGGGTTCTTTGATATCCAGCGCTTTCTTTACCAACTGATACACTTCTTCATGTATCGCTTCAATCTGTCGGGGAGTATCGCCGTCTGAGCAGACAATCCGCCTCCAGTTCTCGACGGGATCATGGGAAAAGCAGAACAGATAGGCCCGCTCGGCGTTGAGAAGATGATCTAAACTTTTCTCGTGAATATCCTGTTTTGCACCCTGCAGATAGGCCCGGTCCCCTTTCTGTGCAACTAATTGCTGGCCGACAGCCGGAGGCATGTGCAGGAAGATCGTCACGTCTGGAACAGGAAGGCCCAGCGTTGCATATTCCACATCATTGATCCAGTCTAAGAAATTCCGCATCTCTTTCTCATCGGTAATCTTGCCGAGCTGATGGCCTTTGTTCGCAGAAACATAGCGGTTGGAGATGATGATGCCGCCCTGCTGCAGGTGGGCTTCCATCTCCTGGCGGGCGCCGTAGCGATCCAAGGCAAAGAACAGTGAAGCGCATTTCGCCGATACGTCGTGCGCACCGCCAAACTCGCCGCGGAGATAGCGTTCCACGTGAGCCGCAGACCAATTTCCATACTGCGGAAAATCTTTTAGGAGAACGGCATGCCCTTCCGCCCGCAGGCGGTCAGACAACAGTTTCGCTTGTACCGTCTTTCCGCTGCCGTCCGTGCCGTCGAGAACAAAGAATTTGCCTTTCGTCATCTTTGAAATCACCTCTCTTTTTATTCACGCTCATTTAAGCTTTCTCTGCTTCTTACACGAAAAAAGCCAGAAAGCCATTGGCTTTAGCCAATGGATCAATGGCTCTGGCTTTTTTGTGTCCACAAAAACAACAGAGATTGTTTTTGGGAGCAAAAAATGATCGTTGCCATTTTTCTGCTCCTGAAAATGTGGGGTAAAGAAAGCACCTTCGTCAAGCCTCGGACTTTAGTTCGTGGTGGGGCGCTTTCCCGCATTTTCATAACTCCGTCAGGTCAAAATCACCAGCAACACCCTTTGCACTATTTTTGCCGGCAATGCGAGCCTGCTCCCGAGCCCGGGAAATCTTATTCCCCGGATCAGAGAAATCAACAAAACCTAAAAGTTCTTTTGTCCAAGGATCACGTTCCTGTACACGCCGAGCCATCTCCATAACCATGCTTCGATAACTAAAATGGCCGCTAGGCTGCGTTCGTAATTCGGCAAGATGCTGCAGTTCCCGGAGGTTCATGCCCAGCAGAAAACGAAGGCGATGATTAAAGAGGGTTGCATATTGCGCAGCCTGTTCCAAGCCGGCCCGCCGCAGATCATTGTTTAACGAGCTCATCAGACTTTCAACTTCTTGAACAGCATTCCCTAAACCAACCGCTTCCATCTCCGGAGGCAGAATGAAACCGAGATCCGTCGTCAGGCGCTGCCGCTGCTGTGTGAGCATTCTATGGCGCTCTAAGTCCCGATATTCGGCAAACCCGCCAACCAAATCAAAAGTGAACGGATACCCCGCTTCCAAGCCCCGACCCGTGCGATCACGCCGGCTTTCACGAGACCCGCGATAGGTTTCGACAATTTCCATTTTTTTGTCTGCAGGGATGTTATGCAGAGCCTCCAAAATTTGGGGTAATGAAATAGGTATATAGGAAAATAAGCAAGAGGCCGTAACTTCATCGAGATACTCGGCTCGAGGAACAAGCGTGACGGGCACATCCGTCGGAGCAATCCCGCCGAAGAGGTCAGCAGCAAGGGTCGTCATCCTCCGGTCAATATCCGCTCTTTTGGCATCAGCTTTATTTCGTTTGATAAACGTGGGGATTACTTTCTGCAATTCCGCTTCCAATTCTGCAGCTCGTTCCCGGGCTTCAGCAAGCGGGCTACTCTTTAAGTGAATCAGCAAGTTGGTATAATATCGTCCATTTCCTGCCAAGCCCAGATGCGTTAACGTCGAGGAAGGCAAAACACACCGCCCCACATCCAGAGCCGCACAGCGGATCGTAAAATTATACGCGGTGGCAAAAGCTTTTCTTTCATCACCTGTTTCCAATTCAGTTTCAAACAGCTTTACTTTTTGACTGCGACGCTCACCATCAATCTGAAATTGTGCGCGGGGAAATTCTTTTCTAAAATAGTCCTGGAGGAGCTCGACGCCTTGGGCATATACCACAAAAGCTTTATCGTTGATTTCTTGATAGCGTTCTCCAAAGCCTGATTCCATGATCTCCTGAGGACGCACATACCGCCATCGCCCCTGCTGGTCTTTTTGGTCATAGATGACGTATCGAGTCGATTGTTCAATTGGCGAACCTCCAATGCGGCGGTCTTCGATCTCTTTAGTGAGAAGCTGGCTGATATCTTCCAGACCGACATGTACTCCTTCTAATTCACCAACAGAATCATCACCGAATGCATTTAAAACACGATCCATCAAAGCCGAGCCTTTCTGCTGCGAGGGCTCGCCATGTTCATCAAGAAACTCGTTAATGAGGGTGAGCTGGATGCCAGTCCTGGCCCGAGAATAGCGAGCTAAGGCTCCACCCGTTAACTCCGAGGGAAGCCCTCTGATGACAAAAGTTCTTCCCCCCACATTCGTAAAATAGCGCTCCAGTTTTTTTTTCAGCTCTTCGGGGACAGCTGCAAGATCTTGATACCGTGGCATGGGATGCAACAAAAAGAAGAACGCTTAAATACATTCTTGGAGTTGAATCTCTATATTCTCGTCCAATATTTCAGTATATTTCTACGATTTTCTCTCGGCTTTTCGCTCCGCTGACAAGATACACTGAAAGATGATGCTCTTTCTTGAAAAAAGCAACTAGCTCTTTATTCGCTTTATCTTTTTCCGGTGGAGCATGCAGATAGAGCTTCAATGTGCCGTTCTCTTCTTTGAGAAACGTCTTCTTGGCATTTGGCACAACTTTAAGCTGCAGCCGGCCGTTCTGGATGAACGGCGTGAGATTGAATGGTTGGTTCATGGTGAAAAATCTCCAGGAAATAGAGCCGCAGCCAGGAGAGGTAGAGCAGGGAAACGGCTGCCATGATGACATTCCACGCCGTCGGATAGAGATATGGTGCGCTGCTGAAAAGCCGGGAAGGGAGCGATACGAGCAGTGCGGTTCCTAAAGAAAACAGCAGGAAAGCGGGCAGTTGCCTAAAGTTCTTTTTCAGCAGGGAAACAGTCTCTCCAATGCTGGCCCAGGCTCGTTCTTTTTGTACAAACGCGAGAGCTGCAGAGAAGAGGAATGCCAAGAAGAGAAGGAGAAGCAGGAAATTCAATCCGCTGTTGAGGAAAGACTCTATGATGCTTACGGCCTGCTGATTGGCCACATACCAGGAAGCGTTCAGGCTGAGCAAGCCACGGAAGAGCCGTGCGCCGAGGAGCTTCACCAGCAAGAGGAAAGCGCCAAGAAGAAGCGCTGGAATGACGAGTGCCAGAGATAATCCTACCCAGCGCCAGGGCAGCTTTTTTGGGAAGTGTTTTTTCACCAGGGTGCTCCAAATAGCGGCTCTCGAAAACGAAACAAGGGCCAAAGTTATGAGCAGGAGCAGAATCCCTCCAATAATAAAAACGAGCAAAAACTGCTTGATGTCGGTAAGAAATGGCAAGAGCGCTTGGGAATCTTGTGTAGCAAGAGCAGTTTGTGCTGCTGCCAAAGGAGCAGCTTTTTCCCGGAGATAGGTGCTGAACGCAGAAAAGAGCGCAAAAAGCAGCGCAAAAGCAGCGGTGTCAATGAGAAACATTTTTCCTAAAAGGGGCAGGTTGGAGAATGCATGCAGATACTTTTTCCAAGCGTGGCGCATCAAAAACTGAAAAAGAACGAACTATAAAAAGCCTGTGATTCCGGAAACAAAGCGAACACTACTGTGGGATAGAAAGAAAAGCATATAAATAATACTGATGTTACTACCTATGAAAAAAAATGGTGCTCGTCTTCGGGGTAGATGTACCGCTTATTGAATTGCTCTTAGTCTTCGGAGTCATCATTTTCCTGCTGCTCATTGAAGCGATCGTGGTTATCGGGATTCTGGTAAAACAATTGCAGAAAACCAAGCAGTTGAGCGCTTTAACGGTGCAGCTTTCTGAATCCTTGCTGAAGCTGAAAGAAGGGTTTAAGCAGTAAGGTAGAGATAAGATAAATATTTATATACTTCTTAACTTTCTTTTACTCTATATATGTACGAAAAAAAGGGGGTTTGGGTAGTTGTAACTTTATTCTTGGTACTATTAGGATTGGGGTTCTTGGCATTTTTTTCGGAAAGCCGGGGCATTACCGGAGCAGTGTTGGGAGTGCAGCCGGTGGAACCGGAAAATGTTGCGGAAAGTACTCCCCATTTATCCGATGATAGAATTAGTGAGAATACTTCTTCTGAGGAAGCGGTGCCAACAGAAAGTGCCCCTTCGTCAAATGCTTCTACAGAAAATACGACCCAACCAGCGGGTGGCACAACGGCAGACTCTGAACAACAGCCCAAAGCACAATCAGGCTCTCTGGCACCAGCTACCATTGGGATTACAGGCGCAGCAACATCAACCAGTTGTGGAACCGTGAGTGCCAATTTGAACCTTGCAGCCAATATTACGTTTAACCCTGCAGAACAAGTTGGCTGCTTTAATGTTACTGCGTCTCATGTCATCATTAATGGCTCTGGCTTTGCCATCATTGGCAATGGCACGGGTTATGGCATAAATATTTCTGGCAGCGTGCAGAATGTAACCATCAAGAATCTTCAGATTCTGAATTTTACCCGAGGGATTAATCTGGAGAGAGGTACAGCGACGACTACAAATCACACATTTTTTAACAATACAATTCGAGGTGCTAACAAAACGGACGCTCCCGGGATCTATCTGCAACGGTCCAGCCGAAATAATATTTCCTGGAATACTATTGAAACGCATTCGCGAGCGACAACCTCGCCAGGAATTCACCTCTACTTAGATAGTAATTATACGTATGTAGAGTTTAATAATATCACGAACACGAAAGAAAACCAGCTGAGCACTTCTGGAGGCTATGGAATTTACGTTCAGGACTCGAGCCATAACGTTATTCGTAACAATTGGATCGTAACCGGCGGTGATGATGATGCGGGCATTAGAATAGATATTACGGATGAGATAACACAAAACAACTCTTTAATCAATAACACTATTACAACCTCGGGCAATAATGCTCATGGAATTGGAACCCAACTCAATGACGCGGGAATCGTTGGCATGGATACCAAAGATACGATCACCAATAATACCATTAGAACAACCGGGTCGGGAGGTATTGGGATTGAGATTCAATACCATAACGGAACTTACAGGGGGAATAATATTACAACAACGGGAGCTAGCGCTGCTGGGATTATTCTTGATGCAGCGGGGGGCTTATCCCCAGCTGCTGATAATTACTTTGTTGACAATATCATTGGGACAGCGGGAGCAACCGCTGCATATGGTATCTGGATAGCTAATGGGGAAAGATCCATCTTTCTTAACAACAACATCACGGCGAGAACGTCCAATGAAATTCTTGATGATTCCGCAGGCCCAAATTCACTCATCTACAACAGCACTCTCGGCGAAATCAAGTGGATAGACAACGGCACCGGCAGCTTTTATCGCAACCTCGATTTGAACGTCACGAATGATTTGGGCCTGGGTCTGGACAGAAACATTTTCATCCGAAATAACACGCTGGCCATAAACACGTCGGCGTTTAACGTCGGCCTGGGCAGGATTAATGCCAGCGCGAATATCTCTTTATTTGGACTGGATTTTGCATTTGTTGATCAGATACGAACCGTCAACAATTATACGGAAGATCCTATTCTTATCCGCCGGTTAGGCAGCAATTGCAATGGGACAACCTGCTTTGTCTTCAGCTATTCTGCAGGAAGACTCGTCTTTAATACCTCGTCGTTAAGCAGCTTCTCTGCATACGAAGTGCGCTGCGGGATTGTTGACTTTACCCAGTCTTTAATACGAAACCTCACCGCTTCTGGGACGTGCGTAACGATCAACAGTTCTGATATAACGCTGGATGGCTCCGGCTATGGTCTGGGCGGCGATACTACAGGCTCGGGCATCAGCATACTCAATCAAAAGAACATCACTATTAAGAATTTTGCCCTGATCGAGAATTTCAGCCGGGCCATCACGGCCATTAACGTCACATACTCTTTGATATACAACAACACCCTCCGGGCGTCGACTTCTGCTGGCTCTATCGGGATTTACGGGTATAATCTCTCGCACACCAACATCAGTTCCAACACGATTCGAGCGGGGAGTACATCGGATGGCTATGGGATTTTCTTAAATACCTCTTCTAATGATAACACGGTTTTTTCAAATACGATCATGGCTAACTCCAGCAGCTCGAATGAAAACTACGGAATATACTTTTTTGCAACAACGAACAACACTGCTTTCTATAACGTGATTAATATCACCAGCAATGGCCGCGCGTTCTTGATGAACAATTCTAATTTTAGCACGTTTGCTTATAATCTTATAAACACCTCGAGCTTTGACGGAGCATCAGGGTTTTTCGTCGGCAGTGGGTCGCGAGGAATGAATATATCTTTTAATAACATCACGACGTCGGGCGTGGATGGCTATGGCATCTGGGTTTCGTTCTCCCGGTCCCATAATATTTCCGGAAACACCATTATAACTTTTGGAACAGGGGGAAAAGGCATTTATATCACCATGTCCAATGCCACGTTTATTGCCAGCAACAATGTCACCACCTATGGAAGTGATTCTAATGCTATAGGCCTTGGCGATGATAGCCCCTACCCCGCCTATAATAATACGGTCGTTTACAACCTCCTCACGACTTATGGCGTCGCTAGCCGGGGGATCCTTTTAGAAGGCCCCGCCACGGCGCATAATAATGTCTCCTGGAATAACATTTCCACCAATGGAACAAATTCTTATGGGATTCCGGTCAATCAGGGCACGGCAACGGAAAGCGTTATTCAGGGAAATAACATCGTGACTCAAGGTCCAACTGCCTACGGTATTTGGTTGCGTTATGCTAATTTCACGACCCTCCGCGAGAACAACATCACAACATACAATACGACTGCTTACGGCATCTATTTCCTGGATGCCCATAACAATACGGTTACTGACGATAAAATAACATCCGCCGGCGCTGCTGCTATCTTTGCAGATGGAGACACGTGGGATAATACACTTAGAAACATCATCCTCACCAGCGATGAGAATTTCACCAGCTCCTTTTTTCGTGGCATTTCTGTAACGGTAAATAGCAGCTCTATATCTAGCCCGGAAGGCAAGAGCAATATTGGAGGTGACTATCTGACTATAACGAACACCTCTCTTGGGGGATACCTGGACTTCAACCTGAGTTATCTTACGTCAGAAGTTTCCAGTGTTACCGAAAGTACTATAAAGCTCTATAATTATAGCGAGAGCACCACCAGCTGGGTAGCTGTCGGGATTTCTTCAGTAGATACAGCTAACAACATTGTTTCCTCCGGAAATCTTTCCACGTTCTCAACTTTTGCTCCTTTTGGGGACATTCCTAGCACTCCCAGCGGCGGGGGAGGGGGCTCGACGACCACCACAACAACTACAACGACCACTACCACCACCACCACGACGCCAACGACGACTACGGAAACAGCGTCAACCACAGAAGAAGCAGTAACGGAAGAATACACGGAAGCTGAGCTTGACCAGGAAATTACCCAAGCGGAGGCGCAAGGGGCTTCTCTGGTTAGCGGCAGTATTACCGAATCCCGGCAGCTTTCTCTCCCAGAAGCCCGGGAAGAAAATGTTACGAAGACTGATGGCATTACCGTGGCCTTGCCCAGCACTGTCCGCCAGACAGTTACCGCAGTGACGGTTACTCTCCAGAACAACGCCAAGAAAAAAATGCGCCTGTTCCCGGAACTGTTGCAGGAAGTAGATGATCCCTTCTTCATCATCACTACAAAGACTCTCGGCCACCAAGATTCCCTCTCCAGAAAGATATTGGACCTCTACTACAGCTCAGAACCTATTTCCGGACGATTGCTCAAAGCAGAGCTGGAAGCGGAAGAGATTATTCTCGAGCCTGGCCAAAGTATCGAGAAGACACTGGAGATCAAAAGCGGCCTGGGCAGTGGCACGAGAAAAATGAAAGTGCAGTTCATTACTCTAGGAAGAACGCTGCTAGAACAGGAAGTTGATGTTCCCGCTACCGAATTTTCCGGCGTAGCTTTAGATCATGATACAAATGCGAACACGATGGATGTCTATGCGTTCTTCGCACCACCCGATGTTACGGAACAGCTGCGGCAGTATTATGCCGAACAAGCTGGAGGGGGAATAACCGGGGCGGCAATCGGCGTCCAAGAAGTGCCAAAAGACGGCAAGTACTGGCTGGAGTTAAGCTTGATCAAGAAAAGAGAGCAGCCCGTGCTGCAGCAATTGCCCTTCCGCTTTACCATCCGCAATCAACTGCAGAGGCTTCTGCTGCCGCAACCGGCTTTTACCGAGCTCTACGGGCCTTATGCAGTAAGTGGCAACCAAACGTTCATCTTTGCGCAACAGATTGCCTATAATCCTGCAGAATATAAAGGGAATTATTTAGTAAAAACGCGCTTGTTCCGGGGTACGGCGACCGTTATGACGAATGAGTACGATATGGTGTTGGGAGAAGATTAATATAATTGGCATCACGTATTATTGATGAAATATAATAGAAAGAACGGGAGAAAGAGGTAAGAAGATGACTTTTAAAAAAGGAACGATAAAAAGAAATATTAAAGCTCAAGTGATCCTTGGGACAGCAATCTTCCTGCTCTTTACTGCCATAAGTATTCTCTGGATCTTTGTGCTGGGGCCGCAGGGGATTGTGGGGAAAGCATATTATTTTACGAGCGAACCAGTTAAAACTACTGTTGAACCATTCCGATCAAGTCTTGATGCTACCAAAACGCCCAGCTTAAGAGCATACGTTTGCAAAGACCTCCATCCGCGCTCCAACAAAGATTTCTACGTCGACGGCAATAGCATCTGCGGCCCTTGCAGCGACGACAATCCGGGAACGGTAGAGCAGCCTTGGTGCACTTTTGAGCGGGCTTTCAGCAGCAGAACCCCGCATCTGGAAGGCAGCGGAAAGCTCTACATACGCGATGGAACTTACCGTTTTGATTCCGTTGCTTTTGGGTCTCAATTCTCAGCGGAAGTTCGCGATATAAGTGGTACACCGAATAATCCAACAGTGATTAGCGGCTATCCAGGAGAAAAGCCGATGATCTATTTTTCGGATAGGGCACAGAGTTGGGAACGCTACGCTGAACGCCCCGAAGCAAATATTTGGGCTGTTGATTGGAAAACCTATCTGGAAAATAACCATTACTGGCAATATTTATACCCCTACAAAGAAGGAACCCGAGCGCCGCAAATCGTTGCCATTGATGAGAATTCCATTGTATTATTTCAAGAAATTAATTCTTTGAAGAATGGCTGGACTTTTTCCACCTCCGCCGCAGATTCCTGGGCTGATCGAAGATTCCCCGGTGAAACATCTTCCCTGGGCACAGACCAATCCGACATGGATCAGGGGAGGACACCCACTTTTTACTATGAAAGTGATGCAACTGACCCGGACTTTGGAGAGCTCTTCATCTGGCTGCCGGACGGGACTAATCCAAATACCAAAAACATAGAAGTCGGCGTTAGCCCCGCTATGCCTTTTGCCTTTGCAGACCACCCTATGAATTATATTCATATCAAAAATCTCGTTCTTCGATTTGGAGGAGGCCATTTCGGAGCGGTTATTTTAAGCGGTTCGTATAATCGTTTTGAAAATCTGGATTCTTCCTATAATGGATTCACGGGTTTAGCGGGCATCTGCAAAAACTGTGTGGTGAAAAATTCCGTGTTCCGCTCTAATGGCGATGCCGGTGCTGGGCTGTACGGGGATAATACGATGTATGAAAGCAATATCATCGAAAGCAACAACGTGCGAAAATATAATCGCGGCTGGCATGCCGGAGGAATAAAGTTTGCCCCAAATGTGGGCTTGGCGACAAATAACAATATGATGTTCCGCAACAATCTCGTCAAAAATAATGACGGGTGGGGAGTATGGTTTGACGGAACGCAGATGGAGAATGCAGTTATCGAAGGCAATATTATTGTGAATAATAGCTTTGATGGCATCCGCATTGAGATCTCGAGTGGGGCTGCTAAAAATCCCGTAAAAATACAGAATAATATTCTCCTCAACAACGGAAAAGGAAAATTTGGAGAAGAGCTGGATTTTTACGGTGGCGTGGTTCTCTCCGGCTCTCGATATGTCCTTGTTGATAATAATCTGGTGTATGATTCACCCGGCGGGGTGCTTGAAGTGGTGGTGAGTCCAGAGTATCCTTTGCGGCAGAATACTCTGAGGAACAATATTTTCCTGAATGTGTCCTTCCCGCTCACGATTCAGCGGGAAGCTGCTTTGGCAGAAGGGAATACGGCAAATAATAATGTATTTATGAATTCCGGCCCATCATTTTTCTGGGACCATTCGATACAGTATGCAACAACCTGGGAAGACCGAGATGCCGCGGCAGCTTTTACTGCTCTCTGGGAAAAATTAGACAAGTCTGTCATGTTCTGCTACGGCTGGTGTTTTGATTGGGCGAATAACGCCGAGAATTTTACAACATGGCAATCACTAGGATTTGACCAGAATTCTGTCCTGAAAGTGCCACGGGCTTTTGATTTAACGAAATATGGAATCAGCACCACAGAGCCGCCACGGTCGACCAGAGAAAAAATCAATCGAATACGGCAAGAGGTCTTAAGGTAGAAATTCTGAAGCAGAGATACTACCAGCAATTAATTGAGCCGATCAATAAGGCCATCCGTATAACTGGCTTCTAGAGGAATCTCTTTTCCCTCATACCGAAGAATTCTTCCTTTTGCTTTGTTGGTGACACTGCCGATCTCCCGCGCAATAATACCGGCGCCGACGTATTCTTGCAGGAGGCCAAGAGCTCTTTCGGGCGCAATGCTGATCAGAAGCGCTCCAGAACCAAAGATTCCCAATGGATCATCACCCGTCACCGCACAAATCTTCCGGGTTTCCTCTCGGATGGGAATGTTCTGATAATCAACAAATACCCCATTGCCGGAGGCGAACGCTAATTCCTCAATTCCTTTTCTCACCCCGCCTTCCGTTGGATCATGCAGGGCATGGGGCTTATGCTTCCAGGCAATATATGCCGCAGGAGCAATGCATATCCCTGGGTCGTAGATAAATTGTTTTGCACGTTCCAAAACACTGTTGTCAACTTTGCCTTGGAGTGTTTGAGAGAAATCTGCTGCAAGGATGGCTGTTCCTTCGATGCCTGCTCCCCCGGTGAGAACCAGTGCATCGCCTTCTTTTGCTCCCGAGGTTGTGATGATATGATCTTCATCAACTTCCCCAAAAAGCGTCAAAACAATGCCGGGATTTTTTACCAAAGAAGTGACCTCAGTATGCCCAGTGACTATCGAGATATGGTGGGGCCGAATTGCTTCATAAAGCTGGCCAAAGAAGCGATCAACATCCGTAAGGGTGCAGCCTTCGGGAAAAAAGATACTTGCCGAAGCCCACTGCGGCGTAGCCCCCCGGGTAACTATGTCATTCACATTAATAGCAACCGCAAAATACGGCGCATTGGAGATATTGACCATGATAGGATCAACGCATATTGCCAAACAATTGTTCTTCTTGTTTCCCAGATCAACAATCCCCGCATCTTCGCCTAGTCTTGGACCAAGAAGAACCCGCTCGCTTTTGCTATTTGTATATTTTTCCAGAATCCGAGAGAGTTCCCCGTCGGGTAATTTTCCACAGCGAAGTTTGTCAGAGTAGTTCATAATGATTAACTCCTAAAAGTCTCCCTACTTCTTCGCCGATTCTTTTTCCGGCGGCACTAGCTCGTCGATAAGAGGCTGGGGAATGCCCACTTCTAACATGCGTGCCCGGATCTTCCTGGACTCCTTGCCTTCCATCTCTTTCATGATGGTCTTGGCCTGCACCTCGAATTCTGCTCTGCGCCGTTCCATCTCTTCCCGCAGGCGATGCTTCTCGCCCTCTAAGCGCTGGCGCTCTTCAGCACTCAGCTCCGTCTTGCCCGAGGCAATCTCGGCATCAAATTTCCCGGCTTCTACGGCTCGTAAAGCGTCCCGTGCCGGCATGCCTTCGACTAGAATACCCATGGAGTGACAGCTGCCGATGATCTCTTTCACTTTTGCTTTTAAGCTTTTTCCGAGCAGCGCATCTTCTTTGGCTTTCGCTATTTTAATGATCTGCTCAATGACCATATCAGCAACTTTTTCCGTCAGCGGATTGCTGGCTCCTTTCTCAATGCCTGCTTCTTTTTTGATGAGCGCCGCTGCTGGCGGCGTGCCAATGACAATAGAAAATTCTTTGGTTTCCGTATTAACCGTCACTTTGACGGGAACCTGCATACCTTTCAGGTCAGCCGTTTTCTTGTTTATTTCCATAACTACCTGGCCGATGTTTACTCCCGTCGGCCCTAAAGCTGGCCCTAACGGCGGGGCTGCTGTTGCTTTGCCCCCTTCAATCAACGTTTCTACGGTCTGCAGTACCATTTTCAGTGTATAATCCCCCTCCATTTATGGGGGTATTTTTAAGGCTTTTGGTGGGATTTTTGCTCTTTTTGAAGAAGAGAATCGAAATGTTTATAGGGCTATTTTATTTTCTAGGGCTTCATAAAAACGAGGCGCTTTGATGAAACACATCCCATTGTTGATAATCATTATTGCCATTTTCTTGGTCTTAGCCGCCTGTTCTCAGCAGGCTTCTGACGGAAAAGTGTTCTGGGAGCTGGAGCAGTTGTCTGATGACGATCTTGAGGCAGTCTTAACTAACCTGGGTGAAGCCATTACGGGCAGGAGCACTACTTTGCCTTCCGACGTGGCGGGAGCCCTAGCAACTATCCGGTGGGAAAGGTGTTCTGACAGTGATGGAGATGCACAGGGGGAACAAAAAAATCCGCTCGTCAAAGGAGCTGTGCGCGTGAATTATTCTAAACAAGGATTTGAAAAGTTCATGACATATGTTGACTATTGCATCAATACTACCAGCCTCCGAGAGTATTTCTGTGAAGAAGAAGGGCAGGGCTATGGAAGAATAACGGTTAACTGTCCGGTGGATAGAAGCTGTATTGCAGGAGCTTGTTCAAAATAAAAAAAAGCTTTGCAAAAATGATCATCAACTATTTTTCACCTTGCAGCATTGCGAAATCTATATAAACCGAAGAAATATACATAAGTCTTAAAAACAAAAGAGGTGTTTGTTATGAAAAGAATCATTGTTTTAACTTTTGTGCTTCTTTCTGTGTTGTTTGTTTTAAGCTGCGCTCCGCAGCCATCAGAAGAGGATGCGTTAGCAGAGCTTGAAGAGCTGTCCGATGAAGACTTGGATGCGGCTCTGGCAGAAGAAGAGGGTGCTGTTGCTGGACAGGCAATCTATAAGGCGCCTGCTGCTGTTAAAAAAACAGTTAGCCTCTTCAAATGGGAGAGCTGTTCTGAAACTGATGCAGGTGCAGATTATGGAACGGCGGGAACAACCACACTAAGTTATACGTATGCGGGAAAACAAAGCATGAAAGGGTACAGCGATAGGTGTCTCAATGAAACGATACTCATTGAATATTCCTGTGCTGCCGATAATTCTTATCGAAGAAGTACTCAAGGCTGCCCCAATGGCTGTATCAACGGAGCGTGCTATCAACGAGTAACTCCACCAACAGAAATAGATTCTGACGCTGATGGGGTTGGTGATAGTAGGGATCTCTGCCCGGCAACTTCTGCAGGCCACGCTGTCGACGCTAATGGCTGCTCCGATCTCCAAGTCGATAAAGATAGTGATAGTATCTGTAACGCTGGTGCTTCAAGTAGTGGGCCGAGTGCCTGCACCGGAAGCGACAATTGCCTGGGAACGGCAAATGCCGACCAAGTGGATACCGATACTGATGGTGTTGGGGATGCTTGTGAACCTTCACCATAGGTAAATCAGTCCGGATAAATGGGAACCTTTATCAATTTCTTTTTTCTT
Organism: Nanobdellota archaeon; assembly: GCA_030695605.1. Lineage (GTDB taxonomy): Archaea > Nanobdellota > Nanobdellia > Woesearchaeales > GW2011-AR9 > JAUYQE01. Next base: position 18,436 of record JAUYQE010000029.1, on the reverse strand, counting down.
TCTTCTGTTATTCCATGAAACTCTATATCTACCTCTTCCGCCACGGCCAGACGACATACAATGAGCGTGGCTGGTTTACCGGCTGCCGGGATGCGAAGATGACGAACGCAGGCTATCAGAATGCCAGAACGATTGCCCGAAAGCTTCAAAACAAGAAAATTGATGTTGCGTATCGTTCGCACCTTTCCCGCTCCAAAGAGACGCTGAAAGAAGTACTGCCATTTCATCCCGAATGCCGAGAGATCATCGAAGATGACCGTATCATCGAACGATGTTATGGCACTCTTGAAGGCAGGAGCCATCGCTCTTTTCTGGAAGAAGTAAAGAGAAAAGTGCTGGTAGCCGTCGAGAAGAAGTATGGGAAACTGGAGAAACATTCACGCCGGAAATTTGGTGAAGAAGTCGCTCAGCAGATTTTTAATGCCGTGCATCGGTCTTATGACATCCCTCCGCCGGACGGCGAAAGCCTAAAAACCGTCGAGAAACGCGTCCGTTTATTCATCAAAGACTTGCTGAAAAAGATGAAGAAAGAGCACATCAGCGTGGCCATCTCGGCTCACGGCAATTCCATGCGGCCTTTCCGGCGCTATTTTGAGAAGCTTTCTGTTGAAGAAATGCTGCGGCTGGAGAATCCCTATGACCGGTACTTTTCATATGTGATACATGTATAACCCCCCCATTCTCGAAAACCTTAAATACCTTAACACCTTTCAAACGAACCATAAGAAAAAACAGGTGATGCCCATGCAATTTACATTAACAAAAAAACCAAAGAACGTTACTATCATTGAAGGCTTTCCCGGCTTTGGGTTGATAGGCACTATCGCCATCGAATTTCTCATGGATCATTTAAAGACGGAAAAGATTGGCATTATTGAGATGGAAGAGATTCCGGCCATGATTGCCATCCATCAGAATAAAGTGATTGAGCCTATTTCCATCCACTACAATAAAGATTATAATATGGTGCTGATCCATGCCATCAACGTCAGCAAAGACGCAAGCTGGAAGCTCGCAACAGCCATATCCGAACTTGCGGAAATGCTGCAAGCACGGGAGATCATATCACTGGAGGGTGTCGGCTCTCCCAATCCGAGTGAGAGCAGAGTGTTCTATTATGCCACCCAGGATGGCAGCATTAAGAAAAAGCTTGGAAAAAGTGTTCAGCCTTTGATGGAAGGCATTGTTGTTGGCGTCACGGGAGCGTTGCTTGCCAAACACCTGAAGACACCAGTTGTAGCGCTCTTTGCAGAAGCAAAAAGCAACCTTCCTGACAGCAAGGCAGCTGCAGAGATCATCAAAGCACTGGATCTCTATGCGGGTTTGGAAATAGATCCCAAGCCTTTATTGAAGCAGGCAGTGCTTTTCGAGGAGAAGTTGAAAGGCATTCTCGGGAAGAAAGCTGATGCAGAAGAGATACAAGAGCAGAAGAAGCTGAACTATCTTGGGTAGAAAGATGGTCTTGAAAGAAAAGCACCACCCTATTCATGGGGTATCTAAAAAGCGAAAATCACTGGTGGTGCGCCTCTTCTTGTTCTATGGGTTGGCTGTAGCAGTCTTGGCGATAGTACAATATCAAGCAATTTATTCTTTGCCGGCTGAGATGCTGACGCTGCTGCTTTTTATCTCGGCAATAATAATCATTCTGGTAAGTGCCTATTTGTTGCTGCGAAGAAAGAGTTAGATTATTAATAACTGAGCTATATAACATCCGATTGATGATTATAAGTTATTAGCACAAAAATATCAAACTAATATTGGTGTGCGTGTTGTCTAGGTTAATAACAATCTGTTTTATCTTTAACAATATCAGAATAGAACATTTAATCTTTGATATCACAATTTAGCCCAAAAGTATTTAGTACTCGCTCAAATATTTCGTCATCAACAATCGCTTTGTGCGTTCCGGGGTACAGCTGCCCCCGGAAGAGAACTTTCCCGATGTAGGTGGGGTTTTTTACCAATTCGTAGAGCGTAGAGACCGGAAGCCCACTCTTTTCAGCAATGGTTTTATAATGCACGCCGGCAGCCCAAAGCGAAAAAATTTCTCGGACTTTCTCTGCTTCTTCCGGGTGGGGAACAAGCTTTCTATTCTTGTAGGTATACCCAAATGGAGGCCGATTTAAAGCTTCCCCAGACTTAATTTTCTTCTCAAAAGCCATCTCTACCCGCTCTTTGACCATCCCCCGCTCCAGCTGCGCAAAGACGCCGATAATCTGGAAAAAAGCTTCGCCCATGGCTGTCGTCGTGTCAATCTGCTCCGTTACCGATGTGAAATTAACCTGTATCTTTTTCAGCTCTTCGAGGATGGAAATCAGATCTTTCAGATGGCGGGAAAAGCGATCAATTTTGTAGACCAGAAGGATCTGTATTTTTTGGTTGCGGGCATCTTCCAGCAACCGCTGCAACGCTGGCCTATTAGTGCTTCCTGCAGAATAGCCGGCATCAGTATAGACCTGGAATACATCCCAGCCTCTCGCTTTGCAGAAAGCGGTACAACGGTCTATTTGGGCATCGATAGAAATGCCTTCTTTGGCCTGCTCTTCCGTCGAAACCCGGACATAAACACCTGCTTTTTTGTCTATTTCGCTCATAATGCTCCTCTTTTTACGTTTAAAGCTTTCCGGTAAGGGAACCCTTCACGGAATGGATGTGCTGCCTTATTGGAATAAAGAGGATTTTTTTGTTGTATAAATAGGTTTCGGAGGGGATTAATTTTGGTTTGGTGATAATCTTTTTACAATTGTTGCTGCTGACCCCAATCCTATTGAGAAAAATAACCGTTTTTGTTAGGTGGATAAAACAAATAAACTATTTAAGCTATGCCCATAAACTTTGTCTTGTGCTCTATCGACAAACTACTATTTTTGTGTTAAAGTTTAATAACTAAACAATTTGAACTTAGCGTAGAATGTTTATCATTCCAAAAACGCCTGCAACGACACATTAACCACATTCTCTTTGGCCTGCAGTTCTTTGAATTCGGGATCCAGTTTCACAAACATCTGGGTATTGACAAAAGAACGGACAAAAGGAATCCCTTTGTTGCTCAAAGCAGAGATGCACTCAGGCAAAAGTGCTAAAGGAACGCCAGAACGCTCCGCCAGTTCGGCAAAGGACAGCGGCGTATCGTCCATATACAACGCGGTGAATATCTTCTTCTCCGTCTGATTGAGAGGTAAGAGGGCTTGTTTTCTGAGCACTTTATTGTGGCTTAGTTGCAACCGGTCTAAACGCTGGGCTAGTTTTTCGTGCTTGATCTCTAACTCATGCAGATAATCAAAAAGAGCCTGGATTTCTGTTGTATTTTCATTGATGGCGGTTAAATGTTCCTCTAAAGCCTGCTGCAGATTGCTTAAGCCAGCGTTTAGTGCTTCGACTACGTCGTGTTTCATAGCTTCGACTCCCTCAAGTTTCTTTATTACATCCGACAACGGTAGAGCTCAGAACAATATCTCTACCTCTTTTTCTACCACACCCCTATCCATCTCTAGAAACTCTTGGGATTTAAATAGCTTTCTTTTTTCGATGGTGCAGTTACTTGACGATGGTCAGAAAATGTTTAAAAGAGAGGGCAGTTTCTTACTGGCTTACTATGGGTATCCCAAGACCTTTGCTACGGCTGCGGTCTGCTCTTACACAAGCAGGGCGGGATCTTGCCGCGGTGGAACTGGAATTAAAAGCTATCACTGAACTTAATTTTGGCTCAAAGAAAGAAAAAGTGGGGGCGTCAGTGGACAATTTTATCAGAAATCTTTCTCAAGCCCAGCAAGGGCTGCCTCCCGAATTAATAAATGGCTGCAATCGCCTTTCTGCAAAAGTAGAAATAATAAAAAATCTTTTCCGAGAGATAACCAAAGAGAATTATAATTTTGTAAAGAGAAGATTACAGGAACAACTCGTGGCAGTTAGAGAGGAGATTCGGGGTGTAACTCGAGCTCTGGGCAAGGAAATGGCACGGGAAGCGGCGTGAACGTTGTGGCCTATTTGAAAATTATTTCTTTCGTACTATCAATAACTTCTTTGCAATTTTGTTTCAATTCTTTCAGCTTTTCTCCGTCTTTAATGGAGACCTGTACCCCATAGGTGTAATTTTCTCTCAGATCAATAACACTATTCTCCCCAATATTTTCACGGCTTTCGTATTCTAATAACTCAATAAATTTTTCATCAAGCTTGATTTTGTTGTTCTCTTTGAGAAATCTCATTAAAGCTATGGTGCAGGTCTGATTTGAGGATTCATAGCCAAATGTAGCAGCAATGGCCAAAAAACAATGATAGATGCAGTAGAAACCAGCGGACATCGACCAGTCAGAAAAGCCAATTTCTTTGAATCTCGTTATCCCCTCAAAATTATGCTCTGCTTTCGTAAGGTGTTTCTTTGCTTCTTCAATGTTGGGGTTGCTTTTCAATAAGCCTCGGTGCTTTGCCCTTTTGCCGAGTCCATTACACTCTTCAATCTCTTTCTTCGCTTTATTCAAACACCATTCGACGTGCTTAGAAGCTTGCGACATGCTTTAGAATCTCCACATAGGTATCCTGGCCATACAAAATAATCGCATTTTTCATCATATCGACTATCGCTTTATCTTCATTTTTAAGGCTTTCTAGCAGATCCTGGCGAGTTAACTTGATCGCATGGAGTTTTTTAGGAAGTATCTCTTCTTTTTTCTTGAGGATAGCATTTATTTCTTTGACTTCATTATTTCCTATAACTATCATTACATCAATATCGTGGGCATGAGCATAATCTTTAATCACGGAGCCAAAAAGCAGAACAATTCTGTCTTTCTTAAAAAGTTCTTTAAATTCTTCTTTCCATCGTTTACAGGTATTAGCTTCATCTGCAAGCAGAAAAGCAACTAATTGGCTCACATAGGCGTCATTAAGATTGAGTTTATAGGTTATGCACTTACCGATGGTTTTACTAACGACTATATTCTCTTGGAGAAGCCTCTTCAAAATCTTCTGGGCTCCGACATGGCTGATGGCAATAACTTTACTGATGGAATTCGCATTGTAAAATGTAGTATATTCTTTGAACAGCCGGAGTACGGTTTCCCGTTCTTTCAATGTTAAGAGTACCATAGTAACTGTAAGTTACCATATAGAAACTACTGGTTACTATATAAACTTTGTGGCGGAAATGGGGATGGCGCGGGAAGCGGCGGAATCATGTTTTTACTATTAAGTGAGAATTTTAGCGAAATGTTTATAAATAATGTTGATTTTTAAGAGAGAATACCTTTATTCAAAGAGGAAACAAAAATGCAAATGACTGGCGAACAATTGATGGACATGACCGCAGATGACCGTATAAAATATTTGCGGGGGAGCGTACCCGAATATGACAATAGAATTAATCAGATTTTAGACAGGATTATACCCGCTGGTTCTGCTACCGAAAGAATCAGAAGTGCCTTTCGAAGACGGGTAGAAGACTATTTTTGCCAGCCGGGTGGAACTTTTGGTGGCAGTGCTTTGGATCACTTACCGCAAGGCTATCCCACCAGCACGATAACGCAAGCTGAATATGTTCAGTTATATGCTGCAGCTTGTGGATTGGCTGCTTTTCTGTTAACAGAATGTGGTTTTGCAGAACAAGCACAGCCTGCAGCTCAACGGTATGGAGAGATGAGGGTTGAACTGGATTTTTAGAAAATGCCCCCCGAAACCACCTACGGCATCATCTCGGACGTGCATCGCGACCCGAGAATCGTCGCTCCAGCGCTGGACATCCTCAAGCAGCTGGGGGCACAGAAAATTCTGGTAAATGGAGATATTGGCGAACGAAAACGGACGCTCCAAGAAAGCCAGGATTTTGTTGCCCGTATTCTCCAAGCCCTCGGCCAGAGCGGGCTGGAAAGCCGTATTTCGACGGGAAGCCACGAAGCCATTGCCGCTTTTGAACCCGTCTTGCAGTATTTCTCTGAAAAGTATCCAAACCTCATCAGCATTTTCAAAGAGCCCAAGATAGAAGAAACCGACCATCATGTTGCCTTCTTGCCCGGATCAGATTTTGTTTGTGGCGGAGAGTATCAGATTGGAAGTAATGAGTCAATCCCCTCTGGACTTTACCTGCAGTTAGATGATCGTTTACACCCGTACAGCCCGGAAGCACATCGGTTATTACAGAATGCCGGACAACTGCGAGGAGTTCTGCGCTATACCAATCCGAACGACCTGAAAAAGCTCGTCAGTGAGCCAGAGAAGACCATCGTGGTCTGCCATGTCCCGCGTCGATTTGATGGCAAAGAAGCTGTTGATGTTGCTTACTTCAGCGAGCGGCCGGACAAGAGCATTATTCCTGGTGTTGTTGTAGAGAGCCTTTTACGGCAGAGATACGGCACTATCCATGATGAAGAAATCTCTCTCTTGGCTACTGCCAACGGTTTCCCGCTCCGCAGGGAAAACCGCGGAAACGAACACTTGCAAAAACTGTATCAAGAGCTCGGCATCACCAAAGCCGTCAGCGGCCATTTCCATGAAAGTACCCATAAAGCACACGATGCTGCCGTACAGCCAGTCCAAGAAGGCGAGTTTGTCGATGAGCTCTACTGGAACTCCGGCCATCTCGACGTCGGCCATTGCGGACTTCTCCACGTCAAAGACGGCAAAGTGGCGTACCAGAATGTGGATTTGAAGGAGTATATGCGGCAGCCGAGGCAATAGTCGAAATTGGAGTCGCAGTTTAAACATCAAAATTCCACTAGTCTATTTGACTAGTAGTTTACTATCACAACCAAAATTAAGAGACGAAAAGAGAGATTTTCTTGCAGTTTTTCAAACAGTAACGAAACGTATATAAAAAAAGAAGGAATATATCCTAGTTACTATGGGAAAAGAACTCATTTTGACCGTTGTGATTAAGAAAGAACGAGGAACATACTCTTCTTGGTGTCCGGAGCTGGATGTAGCAAGCCAAGGGAACACCGTAGAAGAAGCACGAAAGAACCTCAAAGAGGCGGTTGAACTTCATGTTGAAACCATGGTGCAGAACGGGGATTTGCAGGCATTATTAGATAAACTGGGGTTAACACCAAAAGATCTTCAAAAAGAAACTATTCTTCCCGAGTTTTTCTCGGGGCCGCTAGAAATTCCTCTGGCTGTCTAATGAGGCTTCCAACGCTTTCTGGTAAAGAGATTATTGCTCTTCTTGAAAAGCAAGGCTTTGTTGTTAAACGCCAAAAAGGATCGCACGTAACACTCTACAAGAAGACTCCCGAGAGAGGGCTTTATGTTACGGTTCCCCTCCATGGAAATAAAGAGTTAGTTCCGAGTACGTTACTAAGCATTATCCGGCAGGCAGGGATGACCAAAGAAGAGTTTATAGCATTTGTAGAATAGCATAGATTCAACTGTTTCAGAAAGAGGTAGAAACATATAATGATGTACTAAAGTACATACTGAAAAAAAAACCTACAAAAAAGAGCATCTTAAAACTCTCCGTATCTCATGACCATCCGCTCCAAACGCGATCTGGAAGTTGTGCTCAGCAAGCTGCAGAGCTATAAGCAGCCGTCTTTCACGCTGGAACAATATCCGACGCCGTCGCACATCGCTGCAGACTGGATCTGGACCATGGCGATGCGTGGCGAGGTTGCCGGAAAAGTTATTCTGGATGCCGCCTGCGGCCCAGGCATTCTCGGCATCGGCCTGCTGCTCCTGGGAGCCAAGCGCATGTTCTTCATCGATAAAGATGAAAAAATAATGGTGGTGTGCCGGGAGAATTATGAACTCATAAAAAATGAATATGACATCGGGGAAGCGATCTTTATCGCTCATGATATTACGCTCTTTGCGGAAGAAGTTGATCTGGTGGTGCAAAATCCACCTTTCGGCACCAAAGAGAAGCATGCCGACAAGAAGTTTCTAGAGAAAGCTTTTTCCGTTGCGCCCGTTGTCTACAGCATGCATAAATATACAACGAAGAGATTTGTGGAAGCCATCAGCAAAGATTTCAGCTTCCGCATCACGGATACTTGGCGCTATGAATTCCCGATCAAAGCGGCTTTTGCTTTCCACGAAAAGCCGGTGAAGAAGATTGACGTCGGCTTGTGGCGGATGGAGAAAGAAAGCTCTTAATGATTGTCTCTCGTGAAAGATCGTAGCTGCGTTTCCGTAGGGAGCGCAAAGGGGAATAACAATTCTTTTTGTGGGGGCGGTGAAACGACTGTTTCACCATATGCTCCCCCCGATGCCCCTTTGCTCTCCCAAATTGTCAGCGTTCGACCTTAGGCTGCTAAACGCCAAATAGAATTGAACTCTTACTCTTCTTCCCGGTCAATCAGCACCCCATAAAACGAGCACTGCTCTTCCGGCAAAGTATTGTCCCGGCAATCCAATTCTAAAGAGAAAGAAGTCGTCTCCGGCAGGTGCAGCCGGGTGGGCTCAGCAACTGTATTATTATACGTAAACTGCACGTAAGGCTGCCCTTCATCCGTAAAGAAGTGAAACTGCGTGTACTGAAAGCTGTCCCGAAGAGCCTCCCCAAGGAGGAAAGTACTGCTACGGCATACATCCATATCATGAACAACACCGGGCCAGCATTCCTCAGGATTTTCTTCGAGCAGCGTATCACTGATACTAATCACTGGCCCATGTGGCGGAAGGGAATCCCAGGCATAAACCCGCTGCCAGAACGCAATCTCGGGGCTCCGTAAGCGAATCGTAAGCTCGGTCGTCCGCGGTATCGCCGTATCCCAGAAAACCACCACGTCCAGCGTCTCGCCGAGATGATAGTCTATTGGCTGCTTTGAGCGGAGCTGCAGGTCTGAAACTCGGACGCCGAAGGGGCGATAATAAGACAAGCTGGCCTGCTCCGAGCCTTCTTCAATCTCCCACTCTTCTTCAAAGCACTTCTCGGAGAGGCTGGCTTGGTAACAGTCGGAAATGGGAGCAGAATGGGTGGGAGGATAATCATCTCCAAAACAGGCGGGAAAGAGTGCTGCTGCCAAAGAGAAAGGAAGGAGGTTTTTGTGGAGGGACATTAGGCAACGAGGAAAGACCTCTTTATTTAATGGTTGTGGAAGACAATATTCATAATTTTTTAAGAGTATTTTTAAAGAATACTTCTTTTTCAAAGCCATGTTTTCCGAACGGGAGATTGGCCGGAAACGTATTGAAGAAGAGCTGATGAAATCCCTCATCATGCTTGAATACAAAAAAGGCTTTACTTCTTATGAGCAAAGACAATTATTACGCGTCCTTCAACAACAATTTACCGGAGGCAACTCTGCAGAAGTCGGTGGGGGGCTGTTCTTTCAAGAAGAAGGCTTAGAATTTCGTATCGTAAAGACGCAACAGCAACAGGATGTAGAAAGAGCGCTGGATCAATTTGTTACCGGCGACTTTTCTTCGCTAGAGATCCTCCTTCCGTATGCAGAAGCCCAGACGCAAAGGATCATTGATCAAGTTGGGGAACAGCACTGGCAAACGAGAGAATTACAAAGTGTCTGTCATTTCCTGGCAACGGCGACTAGTGATAATGAAGAACTGAGAAAGCATCTTCGTTCGCTCTATGAGTTATATATTCTAGGGACAGTCTATACATTTACTCCAGTGGAAATTGGCTATACTGAAAAAAACTTCTTGGGATCATTTCATGTTCATCCCAGCGGTAATCCCCCTTCATTGAAGGATCAAGAAGTAAGCAAAAAATTGCTTTTTCCAGCCATGGTCATTGCTGCTAGGCAAGACTTTTTAGAAACCGGCTTTACCCTCTACCTCGTCCATTCCCAAGGCTACGAACAGCTCTACCAAGGCCTTTTTCCCAGCGAAGAAAATATAAAGCCGTAATGCTTTCTCCATATAAGAAATTTTGCTCAAGAAAACAAGAAAAAGAGGGAAGGTCGTGAAAGTCACCATCGATACCAAAGAAGATACGCACGAGGATATCCGAAAAGTGCTGCACCTTCTGGCTGGCATTCTGGAGAAGAAAGAGGAGAAGAGCTCTTCTTTGCCAGTCGATACTACGAATTTAATGGGCATGTTTGGAGACGGTTCTTCCCTCACTGCACAGAAAGACGATAAAGCGCCGGACTTTGGCAGTTTTCTCAGCTTGACGAAAGGAAAAGAAGAGAAGAAAGACCAGCCGGTGAAGATTGAGTTCTTTTAAAACAGAAAGAAGAGTATTCCAAGCTCAGATGCGCAAGAAAAATTCCAGCAGTTTAGTGCACCGTCTTCTCTTCCTTCTGCACCAGAATACATCCTTTCGCTAGCAATAACGACGCATACCGCTCATCGAAAGTTTGCCGCCAGCGTTCGTACACCTCCAGCAGTTTTTTTTCATTGTCCAAAGAAGGCAGATGCATATCACCGATAACAATGCAGAAGTCCTTAAAGCGCTCCGCCAATTCGCTGAAGAGTTCGCGGACTACGGGTTCCCGCTGCAGCCGGCTCCCTAGAGAAGCGTAAGCAGTCGAGCCGAGCGTATAATGGTATTCGACATATGCTACGCCTTGTTGCCGTAAATAATCATAAAAATAGCCCGTCAGGAACAGGCATTGGTCGCCCAGATCTTTCAGCTGAAGATTTTGCACCCGTTTGGAAGAGTCCTGGAGCGCGGTAAAATATTTCAGTCCTAACGGTTCCAGGCCTTCGCCTTCGATAAATCCATAGCGGAATTTTCTGAAGAGCTGCTCCGGGCGGGCAAAAGACGCCAGCAGATCGACAAGATATGCTCGGCTATGGGCTGAGACTTCTAAGTTCCTCCGGCTAATGGCTTCTTCGATGACGCTGAAAAAATGTTCTTTTAACGATGCTGTTTCCATGGCCTGACCTCGGAGAGGCTGATAATAATTAGATGAAGATGATAAATAAAATACCCAGAGCAACCATTAGCGCAAAACTGCTGACGACCAGCTTCCGAAAAGCTTTCCCGCCCAGCCAATACGCCAGGCTGCTTTTCACCAGCAGCTGGCCGACAACTGCCAACAGGACGCCTTTCTGCGCCGTTTCCTGCAGGATGCCGTTTTTGGCCAGCTGAGATAAAGAGAGAACAATCGCATCCAATTCAACCGAGCCGGCGAGGAAGCTGAGCACATAAATGCCTTTTGCCGCAAAGAACACGCTCGCGAGTTTAACAAAAGTAAGAATAACGGCAAAGAGAAGAGCAAACTGGATGGCGGGCTTTAGCGTCAGGGGCGAGCGGAGCTGCATCTTCCCATTGTTTTTTTTCACTTTCTGCAGCAGGAAATACGCAAAGAGGGCCGTGAGGAAGATCAGGCCGGCGATGGGCAGGAATAAAGACCAGAACAAAGCGAGATTCACCACCGCAGTTACCAAAAGCACGCGTAAGAACATCACACCATTAGCCAGAATGACGCCCGTGGCCAAAGCCCGTGATAATGCGGCTTCTTTTTTACTCCGCCGGGCAAACTGCATCGTGACCGCAGTACTGCTGACTACGCCGCCCAGTAAGCCCGTGAGGCTTAACGCTTTTTCTCCAAACCATTTTAAAGCAATATATCCAGCAAAGCCGATGCCGGAGATGAGCACCACCATCAGCCAGATCAGATAGGGATTGATAATATCGTATGGACCGTACCATTTATTGGGCAGCAGGGGCAGGATGATAAAGGTGATAACCAGAAATTTTATCACACCTGCCATCTCCTTGGGCTGAATGTGCTCGGCCAACTGGTGCAGCACGCTCCGCGCATACAGGATGATGGTGATCGCTACCGTCAAGATGATGGCCAGCAGGATTTCTCCGTAATAACTTAAGGCACCGATGAAAAAAGCAAGAAATCCCGCAACTTCGGACGTGGCGCCAATGCGGGGCAGTTTTCCTTGGTTGGAGAAGACATAGGCTAACAGAATGAGAACGCCCAGCAGCAGGATGCTGATAAAAAATATCCAGGGAGAAAGGATATCACCGAAATACGCAGCTAAGGCACCAAAGAGGGCTATTAACGGAAAGGTCCGGATGCCGGCATAATCATGGCCCCGTTTCTTATAGCGGGCATATTCCCGCTCCAAGCCGATAAATGCTCCTAAGGCTAGGGCAATCAGCAGATTCCGTAGGAGAAGAAGGTTTTCCATCACCGCTCGATGGAAGGAAAGGGGTTTGGTTATTTATAGGTTGTGCTGGATTTTAATGGGGGGGTGAAATCTAAAGTTTTCAGCCTTTTTTTGGTTAAAAATATCTGCAACTTCGCTAATAGGAGTTAGGTCTAACCCAGAATTCAGGCTAAAAGATAAAACTTAAAAGATTTTACTGAAGCAATGCTTCTAATCCTTGTAGAACTACATATACACTTCCAATTCCTGTTGTGACATCTAATACTCCTAACCCCAGTAAAGTTGCAATATATTTTCCAAATGGTCCGGGCTTTTTTCCCTCTTTTCTTGATTCTTCCCAATTTCTCGCTTGATAAATCATATGGCCGATAAAAGGAGTAAAATCTTGAAGTCTTATGTCATACTTTCTTTCTGTTGGTTCTAGCATTTTAAATTTTTAATTTTGTTATATCTATAAAGTTTTTGTATCTTTTTTTAAAATAGCTCGGATTCTGAACTTAAAATTGATCTTTGTGGGGAATAGCAAAAAAGTAGCAAAAAGTTTAAATATACCTGAGTATACCAAAGTAAACTTGATGGCTATGGACACTACAACCCTAAAAATTCATGAAGGTACAAAGCTGGAACTGGATCAATTCCGAGAATATAAAAATGAAAGTTATGACGAAGTGATTAAGAAGGTGATATTCATAGCTAAAACCTGCAAAACTGAACCAGAACTCAGCCAGGAAACAATCCAAGCTATTGAAAAAGCACGAGAAAGAATAAAAAAAGGAAAGTTTCTTACCGAAGCAGAAGCCCGAAAGAGGCTGGGGTTATAATGTCTTTAAAAATATTTTAATCCGGGAGGTTTTTTCGTGTATGAACTCATTTTTGATGAAGAATCCATTGAATTCCTGAACAAGCTTCCGAAAGAGGTAAAAGAACGGCTTTACGATAAAATTATTTCTACAACAGAAAACCCGTTCCACTTCTTTGAAAGATTAATAGGGAGAATCGACTACAAATTGAGAATAGGTGATTACCGTGCCATTGCGGACATTGATCCGGGGAACAATACAATAAAAATAACAGTTATTGGCCATAGAAAAAATATCTACAAGAATTTAGGCTAGCACCCCACCCCTAAACTACTTTTTTAGAGAGTGCAAGAAAAACAATCCGTTTTTGCGACAAAAAACTGGCCCGCTATAGCCAAGCAGATCTTACCACCTTCTTCCTCTCCCGCCCTGAAACCTTCCCCGCTGCTGCGGTTCCCGCCTCTGCGGTTCGGATCTCTGCAAGACAATCCGCTCAAAAGTCGGCAGCGGCACCAGCCGAATGTCTAAAGAGCGGTCTTCCAGCACGCGCCGGAAGTTATCATGGTCCATGGGAGAAAGCAGCGAGATAACTTTTCCGGAACTTCCCGCACGGGCCGTCCGGCCGATACGATGCACGTAATCTTTCGAGTTTTTGGGGATATCATAATTGACTATGAGATTGACGTCTTTGATGTCCAACCCGCGGGCAGCGACGTCGCTGGCAATGAGCACATCCAGCTTGTGCGCATGGAAATCTTCGATAACCTGCTGTCGGCGGTTTTGCGACAAGCCGCCATGCAGCGCCTGCGCTTTCAGCCGTTGCTTTCCCAGATTGCGGCCCAGGACGTCGACCATTCTCCGCGTTGCACAGAAAATGATGCATAAGCCTGCCGTTTCTTGCTTTAACAGATGCGCCAGCAGCGAAAACTTATCACGGCCCTCCACTTCATAATACTGCTGCTGCAGCTGGCTCTTATCAACGTAAAGCTGCAGCTTGATTTTTACGGGATTGTGCATATAGCGATGCACCAAGGTGAGCACATCCTGCGAAATCGTTGCGGAAAACAGCAAGGTCTGCCGTTCGCGGGGAAGCTGGGAGATGATCTCTTTCACATCATCAATAAATCCCATCTCAAACATCTTATCCGCTTCGTCTAAAACCAGCATTTTTATTTTTGACGGGTTTAATGTTCCCCGGGTCAGATGGTCCAGTAATCGTCCGGGCGTGCTGACAACGACATCCGCACGCCGTAGCCGGTCAATCTGGGGATTGATGGAAACGCCCCCATACACGTCAACAATGTTCACGGGCTTGTACTTGGAGAATTTGTAGAACTCATTCGTCACTTGCAGGCACAGCTCCCGCGTCGGAACGATGATCAGCAACTGCAAGCCATTCCCGCGCTTTACTTTTTCGAGCGTCGGAAAGCCAAAAGCAATTGTTTTTCCCGAGCCAGTATAGGACTGGCCGATAACATCCTGGCCTTGCTGGACGAGCGGGATGGTTTTCTCCTGGATTTCTGTGAACGCAGAAAAGCCCAGGTCTTTGAAGGCTTTTTCCAGTTCGGGGATGAGGGTGATAGATGTCATTGTTTACTGTTTTATAAGAACAACGATGGGGGCTTTTTAAAGGTTCGCCTCGCTTTTAAGAAGTTGTTCTTTTCCGTTCTTCACCTCTTTGCCATCTCCAAACGTTTATTAACCTTCCTTCCCTCCTCCACGGTATGCCTCTCTTAATCCAAGATAAAGACTTGGCGACCGCCGACCGCGTGCAGCTACTGGTTTCCTATTTCCTGCAGCTGGTTCTGACGTTCATGGGCATCTTTTTCCTGCTCCGCCAGGAATGGCTGTCTTCTTTTCTTTCGCTGGGCATCCTGCTGTTAACAGTGCTTCCGGCGCTCTTGCGGCGCAGCTATCACGTCTTCCTGCCGGTGGAGTTTGAAGTCCTTACGGTCGTCCTGCTCTTTGCCTCCCTCTTTTTGGGCGAGATCCATGCGTACTACACCAAATTCTGGTGGTGGGACATTGTGCTGCATACAACTTCAGCAGCCTTGCTGGGGATGCTCGGCTTCATTCTGGTGTATGTGCTGAATAAAGAGCGGCGGATCAATCTCTTCATGACGCCCGGATTTATCGCCCTCTTCTCTTTCGCTTTTTCACTGGCGCTCGGCGTGGCGTGGGAGATATTTGAGTTTTCCATGGATGGCTTTTTTGGGCTGCAGATGCAGAAATCCGGGTTGGTCGATACCATGTGGGATCTTATTGTGGATGTACTTGGAGCAGCGGTCATTGCCGTCATCGGCTACTTCTCCCTCAAGAACGAGCCGCGCTCTTTCCTTTTCCGGCATCTCCTGCGGAAATTTGTGCAGAAGAACCCGCAGCTGTTCCGTAGAAGAAGGAAGTGGATACGGCTGTAGGAATTACCGTTCTAAGATGAGAGTTCTGTTTTTTCCGCAAGAGTAGAGGGGAAAAGGAAAAGGATCTAAATCTATTGCCAAAACGTTGATCTTCTCTTCTTCAGGAGCAATAAGCCGTTTACAGGAAAATGCTGTAAAAATAGACGTTGCAAGGTTTCTTGCTTTTTCCCCTCCCTCACCCGCTGAACAGGAAAAAAGCAAAACTGTTCCCGTAACAAACGGAGCAACACGACGAAAGCGTTCCTCATCGAGGAGGCTGAGATAGCGGCTCTGCAAAGCGTAAGGAAAATTCTCTTCCGTTGCATTTAAACGCTCTTCATCGCCTAAATTAAGGGCGAAAGCGCTGCCATGCCCCGCTAGGATAAGCAGTTCCAAAGGCTTTTGAGGATCTCCTTCTGGAGTTTTCCCGTGGTACAAGCCAAATGTGCGGATACTCCCGAATACTTCGCTGCGAACTCGCGCTTCATACGCAAATAACTTATACTTTTTGCTTATTGCTTGATAAATATCCACATCTTCCAAAAAAGTACCATTCCAATCACTTTTGGGGAGAATCACTAAAGCTGCTGGTCTTTCTTCATTGTGAGCGGGATCACGATTGAGTAAGAGTTCCTCTAAGAGGGGAATTGAATAACGTTCTAGGCAAGAAAGATTGTATGTTTTTTGAAGATGGCTTTTTTGCGATTTCGTAAAGTGAGCACCAATAGCTTTTCTCATAAGACGGGCATGCTGTTCTGGCGATCGAGGAGAACCGCCCACCGAACGAACTAAAAACTTATAGCGATGACTTGAAATCCCTCTCAGCAGGTAGAGGGTAATAAAATATTCATTGAGAGATGACTCTGCTAAAAAACGGTTTGCTTCTCGCGGGGAGATTTCGCTTCGATAGAGAGCTATGATGCTCGACGGAGAAAATTTTTTATCGTATTCGCCCAGAACGGCAGCAGGAACCTGTGCTTCATGAAAGTTAAGAATTTCAGATTCGTTCAAGTCAGTTCGGTACTTCTTGTACTGATGAGCCGTCAATACCGTGTTTTTCGCATGAACAAGTTCTTCAAGAGCAATTTCATTTTTTGCTCCAGTTTTATGAAATGAACACGACCGTGAACTTTCCATCTTTGCGCCTATGTTATCTACGCCGCCCCTACATCCCTTCGTCTTTCACCACTTCCCCATGCCAAACCTTTTTAAATATTCTGCCCGATTCGGTACAAAATGCCTGAATTAATCATTACGGAGAAGCCCAGCTCAGCCCAAAAAGTGGCGGAAGCCTTAGCGGAAGGCAAGCTGGAGAAGAAGAAAAGCAAGAAGAGCTTCTATTACGAGTTCACCCGCGGAAAGAAGAAGATTTACGTCACGCCAGCAGTCGGCCACCTTTTTGGCTTGGTGGAAAAGAAGAAGCATGGCTGGACCTATCCGGTTTTTGAGATCGAATGGCATCCCTCCTATGAAAGCGGAGAAGCAGCGGGATATACGAAAGATTATGTGGATACCATTGCTGCCGTCGCCAAAAAAGCAGACGAGTTTACCATCGCCTGTGATTACGACGTCGAGGGAGAGGTCATCGGCTGGAACATTATCCGCTTCATCTGCCGGCAGAAAGATGCTAATCGCATGAAATTCTCAACGTTAACGAAGCCTGACCTTATCGAAGCATATGAACAGAAACTGCATCATCTTGATTGGGGGCAGGCGCATGCCGGTGAGACGCGGCATGAATTAGACTGGTTCTATGGCATCAATCTCTCCCGGGCTTTAACCACCGCCGTAAAAGCAGCCGGCTCGTTTAAAGTCATGTCCTCCGGCCGAGTGCAAGGCCCCGCGTTAAAGCTTCTGGCCGATCGGGAAGCAGAGATTCATGCTTTTGTGCCCACCCCCTACTGGGAATTGTGGCTGCATACGCAGCACGAAAAACAGCCTATCGAAGCGCAGCATCACGAAGGCAAATTCCTGAAAGAAGACGTGGTCAAAAAAATTCTGACCAAGATAAAAGACGAGAAAAAGTGTGCCGTCAAGAAAGTAGAGCGGGCCAAACGATTGCAGGCACCGCCGTATCCCTTTGACCTCACTACCCTGCAAACGGAATCTTATAATCTCTTTCACTTCACGCCCAAGCAGACGCTGGCGATTGCACAAAGCTTGTATCTGGCCGGCTGCACATCGTATCCAAGAACGTCTTCCCAGCAGCTGGATCCCAAACTCGGGTTCAAGAAAATCCTGACGGATCTCAGCCGGCAGCCGGACTATGAAAAGCTCTGCAAAGAATTACTCTCTTTAAAACAGCTCCAACCCAATAATGGGAAGAAAACGGATCCGGCCCATCCAGCCATTTTTCCGACGGGAGTTGTTCCCAAGACCCTCAAGCCGCAGGAGAAGAGAATTTATGATCTCATCGTCAAGCGGTTCATGGCGACGTTTGCCCAGCCGGCTGTCCGGGAAACGATGACGGTTACATTTGACGTAAAGCAGGAAGAATTTATTGCTAAAGGCAGCCGCACACTGGAAGAGCAGTGGCATGCTTTCTACAAGCCCTATGTGAAAGTTGAAGAAATAACCTTTCCGGATCTCAAAGAGAAACAGGAAGTGGCTATCAAGAAAATAGAGAAGCTCGACAAAGAGACCACGCCCCCAAACCGCTACAACCAGTCATCCATCATCAAAGAGCTGGAAAAGAGGAATCTGGGAACGAAAGCCACAAGAGCAGACATTCTGGACCGGCTATTTGAGCGCGGCTATATCGAAGGCGTGCAGATTACGGTAACTCAATTAGGCATGGAAACGGTGAAAGTCCTCCATAAATATGCGCCGGAAATTCTGGACGAGAAACTCACGGCCGATTTCGAAGAATCCATGGAGCACATCCGGGAAGGGAAAGAGAAGCCTGCTGCGGTTCTCGAAAAAGCCAAGAAAGTCTTGACAGAACTCTTGGCGGCATTCAAGAAAAAAGAAACACTCATCGGCAAAGAGCTGTTGGAATCTATCCGCAGCACGCAGGAAGAGCAGAATTATATCGGCTCCTGCCCCAGCTGCAAAGAAGGGCGCCTCTTCGTTAAATTCGGCAAATTCGGCAAGTTCATTGCCTGCGAGCGGTATCCGGACTGCAAGACGACGTTCAAAGTGCCGCAGCTGGGCATGATCCGCCGCGCGGAAGAAGTGTGTGACAAATGCGGCTATCCGCAGCTCAAGCTCATCAAG
>JAUYQE010000020.1 GCA_030695605.1 Nanobdellota archaeon | reverse complement strand
GTGTGTTGAAGAGCGAAGAGTGGAGTCGGAACTTCGTTCCCTCTGCGAAGATCGCGCCGAGGCAGAAGAGCGGGAAGCCACGGATGAATACCTGGCATCCTGCATCGAAGAAGAACGAGCGCAAAGAGAGCGAGAGCGCATCCAGGTGAGTGGCATTACGGATCCCACGATCAAAGAACCCTTAGAAATCAGTTTTGAAAAAGGGGACTTTTTCCCCGACAAAACGTACCGGAGAGAAAGCGAGCAGAGCCGCATCCGCTATCCGATCGACTTAGTCATTAAAAATCCGCGGCAACAAGCCATTACCGTCGCCGTGTCCTGTGGCTTTGAGAAAACGAGTGGCGATGCGGTGGTTGCGGGAAGAATCGTAGGCCCCACGGAATTTACCATTGCTGAATCGAGCAAGACCCAGACCATTGTCTGTGAGCCCGAAGCACCGTTAGACGGCCGTTACCAGCTCAACTACACGGCACGCTTTCTTCACCTGCAAACTTTTTCCCGGCTCACCCGCGCGTTCATCGGCGAGCCCCCGGAAGACCCGGCAGCCTTAACCGAGCGGGCCATGCTCAGAGAGGAGATACGTGATGCGCATTTCCCCGGCAGCACGGCGCAATCCCAAGCGCCAAACGATCCCGTGCAGCTGCATTTTGCGCTGGGCAATCCGGTTGACAACCCCATTGTTGAAGGAGAGAGCGGCTTATTGCTCGCTGCCGCCATAAAAAATGAAGGCCGGGGAGAAATCCTGCGTATCAATCAGTACAGCCTTTTCCTGCCCGGCTTTGCAGTGGACGATACCCGCTGCCTGGAAGATTTTGACGTCGATATTCCTGCGGAAAGTGCGTTGCGGGGAGATATCCATCTGCCGCTCTGCTCCATCCTCAGTGTACCGTTTGAGCTGAAAAATCCCGGCGAGCAGGAGTATTACCTGCGGGAATTTACCGCAGAGCTCGATTATGATTACGAGGTAACGGAAAAAATAGCCGTCGAACAGGAGGTCATCTCATGAGGCAGAAAGCCGTGAACAGATGCCAGACCGGGCCGTTCTTTCTTCGGGCTCTTTTTCTTTTGGTGCTCTTGCTCTTCGTTGTTAGCTGCCAAGGCCGTTCCGGAGAACGGCAAATCGAGTACAATTTTAAGCAGGGCGTGGCGGAAGTGGAACTCTCGCTGCTGGAAAATGCGCCGCCGGAGCAGCTTTATCCGAACACTGATTTTCAAATAGTTGTTACGGTCGACAATAAAGCTGCCTACGATGTGCAGGAGGGCGAGCTACGCCTCATCGGCCTGGATGAAAAATATTTTGATGTGTATCCTTTGAGCCAGATATTCTCGTTGCAGGGAAGAAGCCTTACCAATCCGTCGGGAGAGAAAGCCTTCCTGCAATTCGATGGCCGAGCCGGCGAGTTATTCCTGAACGCGGAAGAATATGCGGGCACGTATTTCCTGAAAGCGGCGTACACCTCAACTGTGGATTTTACGGATACCATTTGCCTGAACGCGGATGCGTACGGCATCTATACCGGCGGCTGCCAGCTGGAAGCAGAAAAAACGTACTCGGGACAGGGAGCGCCGCTGGCTGTTACCCGAATGGAAGAGATTGTTTCGCCGGGCAGCGGCGATGTGGAGTTCCGCTTTACCATTGAAAATCGGGGCCAAGGCACCATTAACGACGTTACTCTTCTCGCTGCGCAATTAGGCGGGCAGGAACTGTCTTGCTCTTTTAAAGGTGAAGAAGAAGGGCAATTGCGCTTTCGCCTGACGCCGGAAGATCAGGAAGCAGTGGTGCTCTGCCATCGCACGCTGCGGGGCGAGCCTTCCTACGAGACGACCGTCACGCTGCAGTTCCGGTATACGTATGAGATAAAAGAAGAGCAGGAACTGCGGCTGGTGCGATGAACCGTTTCAATCCTTTAAGATTGCCTAGAAAAACTTAAATAGGTTTACATCATCATTCAAGAGTATGACAAACAGAGGAGAGCTTCATTTTACGGTAGGATTTGTTATGAGAATAGTTGCTAGTTTAATTATTGCTTTATCTTTACCTTTTTTAGTGCTCAATCCAACAAACCCCATACCGCAAGGTTTTTTTGCGTTTGGAAACTTCCTGTTAGTTATTGGAGCGAACGTCCGATGAGTCCTCTTAGCTTTATCCCTATAATTATTGCCAGCTTTTCGCTAGCTTTAGCGAGTTTTATGAGAAACAAGAATTGGGTTCTGATATCCTTTGTCGTTTGGCTAGTTTTATTTGTTTTAATTTTCTTCCTAAAATAAGGTCTCTTCCTGTTGTTGCTTTAAACCTTCTTCGCCGTCTCTATCGCTTTCTCCAAAGCTTTCTCGTCAAAGCCGATGAGAATTTTTCCTTCAATGTCGATGACCGGAACCGCCATCTGGCCGGTCTTTTCGATGACTTCATCGTAATATTCTGTTTCTAAAGTGGTATCGCGCTCCTCGAAATGCAGGCGTTTTTTTTTCAGCCAGGCTTTCAGCTTCTCGCACCACGGGCAGGTGGGTGTTGTGTAGATAATAATATTGAAGTCCATTTTTGGTGAAGATTCTCTTCTTTAAGCACCTGTTTTTATATACTTTTTTATCGTTTTTAGCGTTTCTTCAAAAAGACATTATCTAGTTATGCCTTTCCACCTGCAGCGTTTTGTGGTCGATGACCAGAATCTCACCATTTTTTATTTTTTCCCACGTGACGTTTTTCAGGAGCGGCAGCCGCTCAGAACTCACGCAGACCAAGCCCGGCTTTTTTCCAAGCACCATGCCGAAATAGTGCGGATAGCGCTTGAAATTGACGCTGATAAAGGTTTTCTTGGCCGTGGCGAGAATAACATTCGTGCCATCCCAGTCCTTGCAGCGGGCAATGGTCTCCCGGATGATCTCTGGATGCTCGGGAGAAAAGTGTTCTAGGATGGCTTCAAAAAGCCGCTCAGAGTCCGTCGACCCTCTTACTTTTTCCGGCTTGCTGCAGGTGATATTTCCTGAAATAGTGCCATTATGGGCAAAAACAATTTCTCCTTCTTTCCGGTGCTTGGCAAAGAAAGGATGCGTGTTTTCTTCGTTCAGTTCCCCTTTTGACCGTTTTCTGGCGTGGATAAGGACCGCTTTCGTCTTCAGCCCATAGAACTCTTTCTTTCCTTCGTCTGCAAAAAGGGGCAGCAGCGATTTTTTTACTGTCCAATGTGTTCTTTTCAGATAAGCGATTCCCCAGCCATCTTTGTGCACGTACGTCCCGCGGCCTTTGGCTTCGTTCAGCTCATGGGTGCTGGCTTGATCCTGCGCAGCACAGGACAAGCTTCCCAGGAGCGGCTCGACAGAAAATTTCCCGAGAGCGATGAGCATGCGGCACATGCGTCTGAGAGGTGAGATATATTTTTAAAGTGTTCGGCGCTCTACTTGTCCAGAAAAAACAATCATCCGCTTGTCCCGATATTTCTTATCGCCGAGACTACTGAACGCTTCTTCCAGGAGCTTTCGCGGCACGCACGAAGCGCCGGTAGCCGGATCAATGATCTGAAAGTGCTCTTGCGTAGAGCCATACACGACGATAAAATTCGACGAATTCCGTTGCTCCTGCCGCAGCGGCTTGACGTTCACCCGCAGCAGAACGATATTCTGTTGGTCCAGTTCCCGTTCTAGGTCTTGAAATGCGAGTGTTCCGACTTTGATGGGAATGTTTTCCTGCTCGGCCCGCTGCAGGTGCAGCTGCTCAGCAAATGCCGCATGGTCCATGTCGGTTTTGGTATAGCGGTAAAACCGGTAATCCGGAAAATCGTACTCTTTTTTTCCCACAATGATTTTTACGGTAAGGCCATATTTCTTTGCGCAGAGCGCTAACGCATAAATAGAAGAAGCCCGAGTGGGCGGGGTGATGGTTTCTGTCCAGATTTTGAACTCTTTTTCGCGGCTCAGCGGCACCGCTGCATTATAATGATGGATAATGCTTAGCAGGGAAGAAGCGGCGGTTGTAAAAGGAGTCGTCTGCAGATAGGGGATCATGAAAAGGGGAGGTTTGGGGGATAGTAAAAATCTTTCCCAAAACCTTTTTAAATAAGCCCTCTGAGGAGGCAGGAATACGCTATTTCGTTTAAAAAGATCATCTTTGCTCCTATGGCATCAACCACACCGGAAAAAAAAGTCAGCCGCATTAAGACCAAGAAGAAAAGCTGGTACACCCTGTTTGCTCCGCCCCTTTTTGGCGGCAAAGAGATTGGCGAAACCTATCGAGGCTCGCCAGAAGAAGCTCTGGGAACCGTTTTGGAGATTAATCTGCGGGAACTGACCGGCGACATGAAAGACCAGAATGCGGTTCTGTCATTTAAAGTTTCCCGCCTTGAAGGCAGCAAGCTCTGGACCGATCTTAGGGGCTATGCTTTGACGCCCGCATCCGTGAAGCGCTTGGTCCGCAAGAATACCTCTCGCCTGGATGACCGCTTCCTCTTCCATACGAAAGGGGGAAGAACCCTTATTGTGAAAACGCTCCTTATTACCCTCTTCCCGACTCAGCGGTCCTTGCAAACCCATTTGCGGCAGGCCACGCAGGATTTCCTGAAGAAAGAGATCAGCGCTCTTGATTTCAATGAATTTATGGATGCAGTTATCCGCCGCAAGGTTCTTCTCGATTTAAAAAAGCGCCTGAACAAAGTGTATCCCGTGAAAGAAGCGGTGCTGCGGGTCATCGAGCTGCAGGGAGAAGGAAAAGCTCCCCAGAAAAATGAAGTTTCCGCTGCAGCAGAGGAAGAGCGTGCTGCTCCCGCGAGTACGACGGAGGAAAGCGCCTCGCTCGAGAAGCCGGATGAAAGCGCTGCAGTGCTCGAAGGAAGTTCGGAAGAAGGCATATCTCCTCTTCTTGAGGAAGCAGAAGAAGCCGCGGCAGAAGCCTAGGCGCAGCAGAAGAGAGCTCGATTTATGTTCATGAAGTTTCTGACATTTGTGGATGTGCATATCGATGGGGCTGCAGTAAAAGCGCTCGCAGCCCGCGCGCAAAAAGAAGATATTGATTTTCTGCTCTGTGCAGGCGATTTGAGCCAGTTCGGCAAAGGCTTGCGGGAAGCGCTGGAGATTTTTGCAAAGTGCAAGAAAGATTTCTATATGGTCCCCGGGAACCATGAGACGGATGCCCTGCTTACCGATGTGGAGAAATCGTTTCCTTTCTTCAAGAACTTGCATAAGAAAGCGGTGCCTATCGGGCAGTATGTTTTTCTGGGCTATGGCGAAGGCGGCTTTGGGCAGGAAGATGCAGCGTTTCGGAAACTGGCCAGAGAGTGGTACGGCACGTATAATGGGCAGAGCCTGGTTTTAGTGACGCATGGCCCGCCTTATGGAACAAAAATTGACCTTCTTAATCAGCGATACGTTGGGAATGTTGACTATCGAAAATTTATTGAGCGGATCAAGCCAAAAGTGGCGATTTGTGGGCATCTGCATGAGACCGCTGGCGCTATGGACGATATTGGAGAAACGAAAGTTATAAATCCGGGATGGGATGGGATGGTGGTGGAGCTGCCGTAACATGAAACATCGCATCGTTTACAGTGCAGATCTGCATGGGAATGAGGTGCAGTATCAGAAGCTGGTAGCGTATGCCCAGCAGGTGAGCGCGGACTCGGTTATTATTGGGGGAGATATTGCGCCGAAAGAGCTTTTAGCCGAGGAGTTTATTCATCACCAACGGGCTTTTCTCCAGGAACGATTACCAAGACTGCTCGAGCCGTTGAAAGGATCATCTCCCCAGAGCACCGTTTACCTGCTCATGGGCAATGATGACTGCTCCGCGAATAGCGATGTATTGGAAGAAGGCGATGGCGAGTTTTATCGGCTTATTCACGAAAAAAGGCTGCAGCTAACCAATGACTTCAACATCGTGGGATATTCCTATGTTCCCATCACCCCTTTTGGCATTAAAGATTGGGAAAAGTTTGACCTGAGCATCATTCCGGAACAGGTGCGACACGCCTACGAAGCACGAAAGCGAACCAATTATCAATTTTCGGGATACAAAAGCACTGCGCAGGGTTGGATGCCTTTCCACTTCACGCTCGAGATGGAGGAAAGCGATTCTTTGCAAAAAGACCTTGCGAAACCGCTCTTTCAGGAAAAGCCGGAGAAGACGATTTATGTGATGCATTGCCCACCCAATAATCCAAATCTCGATATCTTTGGCAGCGGGGGGCATGTGGGCAGCTTAGCAGAACGCCTCTTCATCGAAGAACGGCAGCCATACCTGACGTTGCATGGGCATATCCATGAAACGGTTTATATGTCCGGAACATTTCGGGATACAATTGGAAGAACGGTCTGCTTTTCAGCAGGGAACCATAATGTGGGCAGAAGGCTGGCTTGCCTTTCTTTTGATGTGTATGATTTAGAAAGTGCACAGAGAATTATTCTGTGATAAGGGATTTTGCTGGTGGAGCTGCTGTGAACGGTGAGAATGACTTAAAATGTTCCAAATTTCAAGAGGAGAAAGTTTAGAAGCTCGGTTAATTACTGAGCTTCAAAATAATAGGACTATTGATCTGGAAACAGCCCTTCTGGTTTTCTCGGGCTTAGAAACTGCAGAACAAATAGCGGCATATAAAGCGAAAATAACCACCATTCACCATAACTTCCGACGATGGAAGAAGTCCTTGAGGAATATTCCACGACGAGTGGGGCACGTGTTAGAAGGTTTACTTTCGGGTACGGCAATACCACCATTTTCTAGGGCAAAATATCTTTTCGAGTATCTATGGGAGACAAAACCCAATCGATACCATAGTAAGTGCTATCGATTTACAGACGTTATTGAAGGGCAGTTATCTGCAGAAGAA
>JAUYQE010000016.1 GCA_030695605.1 Nanobdellota archaeon | reverse complement strand
TCTTCTGAAACAAGCTGCTGGCATCACTTCTTAATCTTCCCGCCGCCTGCCGGCAGAAAAGCCATGATCTCATCCAGGCTGCCTGCCTTCAGCTTGAACTTAATCTTCTTCGCCAGTTCGCCTTTGGCTTCATCCCCCTGGACAATCACTAAATAAGTGCTCGTCTTTGCCTTCACCGCACTTTCCGGGCCGCCGATAAGCTGGTTGTCAACAATTCCAATGGCATATTCCAAGCGGGGATGAAGATACGTCGTCTTGCCCCGGATCATGAAACTGCCCTTAACCATATATTCGCCTGCCTGCGCTTCCTTGCTCACCTGCTCTGGTTTCACGTAGAACACATCTGCCGCAGTGTGGCCAATCTTCCACGCTTTGGAATAGACTGCGGTTGCCTGCGCTGTTTCCTGGAGTGTCGCATTGCCGGCATCCTTACCCTTCTTGATGATAAAGAAGGGCGATCCAGCCATATCCGTATGAAACACAATATCATCTTTCTCCAGGTGTTTTTTGATGATGATTTCGTTGCTGGTGGCATCTTTCCCGCCGATGCAGAGAAATCCTTCTGAGGAGAAGAACCAATGGAATTTTTCGTACCATTCTTTTTTTCGCGGAGGCTGTTGCCGCTTTATCTGTTTCTGCTCTTCTTCCTGGAGGAAAAGCTGTTCTTCTTTCTGCAGCTTCTCCAACTTTTTTTGGGTCTCAGCGAGGGCTTTTCGCGCCCCTTCCAGCTTCTTTTTTGCTTTTTTTGCCAGATCATAATACCTGCCGGCATTCTGTTCCACGGACTGGTTCAAGTCAATTTCTATCTCCATGCAGTTAATGAAAATGTTTTGGTTTAAAAAGTCTTCCAAAGTCCACTCTGTGTTCGATGGAGACCATTGCTCCCTCGCTTTGCTACCTCCTTCTTCAAGGAAGATTAATCGACTATTTCCTCAATAAACTATATATACTCTTAAGAGATAAGTAGGAGCCGATGGCTTCCTCACTCAATGTAAAAGTTGCTTCTTCTATCTCCGCACTGCGCCATCTGGGGAAGCTCAAGCAGGCCCGCTGGCTCTTGCCGGGATGGCTGGCCTATGAGTTCTATAACGTGCACAAGCATAAAGGATATACTCACCAAGAGAGCCTGCGTTATGGCGCCAAAGCAGAAGCGTTTCGGCTGGCCGCAATGACTTTTCCCTTGCCGGGAACCTATGAGCTAACGACCACCGGATTGGCGATGGTCAAGAAAAAGATCGAGCAGGGAGAAGTAGAAATGTTGACGCTGCAGGCCTTCAAGGATTTCGTGCCGTTAAAGGTATTGAGAAAGGTAAGCCAAGGGCAGAAATTTTCATTGGACATCTACCAGCAGGGAAAGAAATTGTTGTTTAAGGTGTCTCCCTCAAAGGAACGCACAAAATCATTCCTTCTGCGTCAACGCGTAAAGAAAAAGCAATAATAAGGTTAAGAACGTTCCCCTTAGCCTTTCTCATCACAAATTATAAAAATGGAAGCCTTCTTTATCTTGCAATGGATGACATTCACTTTCCAAAACCATTACTGCACCTGTTTGTCTGCATCAATGACCGCGCCGGCATGCCCGATAACAGCAAACCTAGCTGCGGACCACGTATTACTGCTGATGACGTGAAAGAAATCAAGCGCTGGATTGTGCAAAAGGGATGGGCTGGCCTGGTCTATTGCACCAAAGTAAAGTGCCTGGGATTCTGCAATTCCGGGGCAAGCGTTGCGGTTCTCTATCCCAAAGGTCGCTTTGTTAAATACCATACCCCGCAAGAGCTACAACAAATGATTGAGGAAGAGGTACATCAGCTAATGCCCCAGTAGATAAATTAACCCTCTAAATAAATCAACAAAAACGAATATTCTCCGCCACTAAAGCCTGCTCGGCGCAGATCTCTTCTTTCTCATGCAGCAGTACTTTGGGCGATATTTTCACCTGCTTGAGCGTCCCTAGAGCGTCATACTTAACGTTTCCCAGATAATTTCCGGCTTTGATTATCGGCGTATTAAATTCAAAACTTTCTGCTTTCTGCTCGTCGATGATGTTGACGATGAGGCCGGTAATTTTGATGTTCACGCCATTCTCTATCGTAAATCGAAGCGTTTTAGTGGTTTGGTCATAGCAAAGCTGTTCCACCCTACCAATAGAAGCAAGCCCCATGCCAATATCAACTGCACATTGGGCATTCTCATCCACCTGCGCCCGTCCAAGATTCATGACCACGACGCCCACGGCAACGGCAAAAGAGATAAGCAGAAACGTCGCCATCAACGGCGTTATTGCTCTACGGTCTAAAGTAGCCATAGTCAGGCTTTCCAGTGTCGCTTGCCCTTATGGAGTATCTCCGTTACCCGATGCACCGGCACAAACAGCTCTTGATTTCCCTGGAGGAACACTAAGAATTCCTTCTCAATATCTTTCAGCTTGCTGGCGTGCACTTGAACCTCTTTCCGCTGGATTCTATCTTTATACCTAATATGGAATTCATGTTTCCGGGGATGGGCATGGACTTTATGCAGCTCAGACAACGCCGTTTTCTCCCCCCCAAAAATAGGGGTAGTCCCCTTGAAGATAAATCCGGAGAGCGTAAGCATGAGAACGCCGATAGTCAAGCTAATCCAGGGATTGCTCAGATAGGGGAGCGACCCAATCCCATCCCATACCCCTGCCCAGAAAAAAACTACTCCCATGATGCCGAACAGGTACCAGAAATACCGCT
>JAUYQE010000015.1 GCA_030695605.1 Nanobdellota archaeon | reverse complement strand
ATCTTGAAGCCCAGATCACGCAGGATTTGTATGGACTTTTTGGAATCAGCAGCCGTATGCCCCCGATGGACGTACTGGAGCACGTCATCATAGACGGTCTGAACGCCCAGCTCTACGCGCGTGCAGCCCTGGCGCAGCATCTCGTTCCCGTGCTCCAGGAATCCCCAGTCCGGCTTGGTTTCGATGCACAGCGCCACGCAGCGCACTTTGGCCGTCTCATTGCGGAGCTGCTCTTCTTCGAGGGTGGTTTTTCTCTGTAGCTTTATGGCTTTTAATTTTTCTTTGAGCCGTTTTTCTCTGTCGGTGTTGGGCAGCTCTGCCGGCAGCTCAAAAAAATTCTTGAATTTCAGAACCGCAAAAGTCATTTCGTTCTTGTCAAAAAATAGTTCAGAAAAATCATTCATAGCCTGAAAGCAGCCGAGGATGAATTCTTCCTGATACTCTTTAGGTTCTGCGGGAAAAGTGCCGCCCATCACAATAATCTCAATTTTGTCGACGGTCTGCCCCAGCAGAATATACTGCTCCAGCCGGTTCATGACCTGCAAATAGGAATCATACTCATTGCGGATGCCGCGCATCGTCGCCGGCTCATGGCCGGTGTAGGATTGTGGCACATCTCCCCAGGGACTACCCAGGCCGCCGGGGCAGAACGTACATTTTCCGTGCGGGCATTTGCTCGGTTTTGTCATGACCGCCACGGGCGTCACGCCAGAGATGGTGCGCACCGGCTTGGTCAGGAGAATGGGTTGGAACAACGGGATTTCCGCTGCCGGCAGCGAGAGCAGAATCTCTATGTTGGTCGGGATGCTCTTCAGATGATGCTTCTTAGCAATATCCCGTTTCAGGAGATTGAGCTGCTGCTGGGACTGGATGTTTTGGGATTGGATCTGTGTTGTTATTTCCTGAAGGATGGTGCTCGGTATCATGATCTAAAAATAGATGGCTGTTTTAAAAATCTTGATGTGGGAAGAGTTCGCTGCGTTTAGCTTATCCTAACTCAGAGAGCGGCATCCATTCGATACGTCCATCGACGGGGAAAACCGACGGGCTTGTTCTGACGACGTTAGTGTAGGCAGCCGGCTTTATTTCCCTGTCCTCTAAATAATCATCGTAATCCAACAGGCGAAAAGGAACACTTTCTAGTGTCCGTTCACTTATTTCTTGAAAAATGCCAAAATGAAGATGGGGGCCAAAAGAAAATCCCGTGTTCCCTCTTAGCCCGATCTTCTGGCCAGGCTCTACCCGCTGGCCAATTTTCACGAAAGAGCCGCCCTGCTGGAGGTGGCCGTAATTTGCAAAAGTGCCATCATCATGAAGGATGGCAATGGCATTGCCACTAGCCAATATTCTTTGCAGTAATCTTTCATCGATCGGCTCTCCTTCTTTCGGCGCATAATGGAAATCGCCGTCAACCTCTACGGCGAAAACTTCCCCACCCAAAGCTGCATATACCGGGCTTCCTTCGTCGACGAGAAAGTCCAGGCAGTACGAATAGTCATCCGCGCGTTCTCCCAAAGGGATGCGCTTATGCGTGTCTCCATGAAACCCCTGTGTAATCTGTACTGGTAGGTCGATGGGTGGAATGCACCAAGTGGTGATGTTATTTTTGGCCATGGTTATCATTTTATTCTCTTGAAACTAGGCATTAGGAGAGCATGCCGAGTTATTCTATACATTTGCTTCTCTTACTTCTTTTAGAGCAGCGTGCTCGTCGGTTAGTCCTGCTTCTCGAGCAACTTTATCAGCAGTATTAACCATTCCTGCTTTTTCATAAAGACCAATTGTTCTCTCGGTCAATCCTGCTTTCAAAGTATAATTAGCAGCAGCGCTAAACTCTAACATTTTCTCGTAAGCTTTAATCTTCCTCTCCACTTTCTCGGCTTTTCGGCGACGGCGCCAATCGGTGAATGTGGCATGTTCTAAGCCGCAGAGGGTTCCTATGCAGCCACCCATAATGGTGCCCCCAAAGAGATCGTAGTCTCCCAATGTTGAACCTAGTGCTAATAATCCTAGACCTACTCCATGGCCCACCGCAATTCCTAAAGCAGCGCCGATTGTTATTGAGTATATTTCTTTATCGGCTTCTCTGGTTCTAACAGTTTCATCCTCTTTAATCCCTGCCATAACACGTTCTTCCAAAGCTGCCGGAATTTGCTTTTCCTGTATCTGCCGCACTCCTTCTTTCCTTTTCTCCGGATCCTGATCTACCAACAATTCTAAACTGGCAACAAAGGTTTCACTCACCTGCCCACTTTTCCGCAGTGTTGCAATGTCTTGCAGCGGATCTTCATGGAAATATGCCCCGTTCCGTTCCCTGCCCGTAGCGAGTTCCAGCAGAGTCATGCCCAAGCCGTAATAGTCCGTAGCAAGAGTAATCGGCAAAGAGGGATCGAACTGCTCGGGAGCCATATACTCCGTGGTTCCTTTTCCGATGATGCTAGAATCTCTAGTTTCTTCGCCGAGAAACTTGGCAATGCCAAAGTCGGTTATCTTTACGGTGCCGTCTTCTCGCAGCAAAATATTGGACGGCTTAACATCACGATGAATAATGCCTTTGTCATGCGCAGCAGCCAAGCCCTCCAGTGTCTGTCTAGCAATGGAACGCAGCTCTTCTTCGCTGAACCGTTTCCCTTCTTCGCGAGCCTGTGCCAAGGAGATGCCATCAACATATTCCAAAGCCAGCCAATACTCCGGGCTGCCGCAATCATCAAACCGTTCTGCCGACCACAGATAGCGAACCACCTGAGGATCATCGATATTCCGCAAAGCTCTGGCCGCATCTTCCAGGCGATGAACATCATCATGGGACGTGGCTTTCTTCAAAGGCAGCCGTTTCAGGGCTACGACTTCGCCATTATTTTTATCGGTTGCTTTGTAGAGCTTTCCCTGGCTGCCCTGGCCGATTTCTTCCAGCGAGTATTGTTCCGTGAGAGTTTTAGCAATCATGGTTCATTCCTCTTGAGGCTCGTAAGAACCCCCGCGCAATTTTACCGTTCTCGTCAGACCATCCCAATAGAATACAACATCAGCTAATTCTCCTCCCTGAAACACGAAGGTGTCCAAATGCGTATCTTCCTGAGGCGCATAGACCGTCGCGTGTGGGATGGCCTCACTAATAACCTCCGCCAGATTTTTTCCATTCGCTATTTTTGCTCCCGTGCTGCAAGACACCAATACAATTTTTCCGTCTGGGCTGATGTACTTTTCCATTTCTGCAAACCGCGCTCCGTCAAGGGCGCTTAAATACCGTTCCTGCTCTCGTTCCAGATGCTTCATCTCATCATTTTCGTCGTCAGGAGCAGCGGTTTCTCCCAAATTAAGAGAATAAGGATCTCCATGCCCCCCCAGAATGAGCAGGGAGATTTTTTTCTTACCCGCAGTAGCCGCACGTTCTATGTCCCGAAAAGCTTCCGTCCGATTATCCGTTTCAAAGAGGCAGACGGAATAATGGTCCAGAACGCGGAGAAGCTCAGTAATATACCGTGCGTTAGAGAACGCTTCAGTTTTATCATTCTTGTTGTGGATGATAACTGCCAGGGGCTTCTCTGGCGACGCTTTTGCTATTGCTTCAAGAGTACACTCCTCTAATGGGAAGTTATGGTTCATAAAATATCTATCGAAGTGAGTGATCCCTTGTTCTCTTCCCCTCTGGAACACTCGTTCAGCCGATTTCGATGTTAAGTCTCTGAGGAAATACTCGTAAACCGCACCAGTCCTCTTTCCACAATGTTCTGCGATTGTGAGTAAGAATTCTGCATGCTCTGAAACCAGTTCTCGGGGAAGAGCGTCATAAGCCCGGCCTGTTCCTGTTCCGCAGCGTTCTGCGACTGCGAGTAAAAAATCTGCCTGCTCTGAAACCAGCTCTTTGGGAAGAGCGTCATAAGCCCGGCCTGTTCCTGCTCCGCAGCGTTCAGCCAATGCCAGCAAGAACTCTGCCTGCTCTTCGATGAACTGGTTCTCGAAATAGCGTTGAGCCAGCGGTAGGTATTTGCCCAGAATCTCTTCCAGTCCGCTTTTTGTCAAAGTTTTAGTGCTCATTTTTCCAGCATCCGCTGCGTCGCCAGCTCAATGAAATGGCTTTTATTGCGGAAGATTCCTCCTTTTATTCTGGCTTCTACCCGCCGGAGAGTTTCTTCGTCCATTGATATAGATACTTTGAGTTTCATATTTGGTAGTAAAAAGTAGTCTAATTTATAAATATTTCGCATAATTTACTACTTTTAAGTGGAACATCAAACCCCGTTGCGGGGGTCCAAAAGCCCAGCAAAGCGAAAACTATACGAACAACCAATATTCTGGGTTATAGAAACTAAAACATTGGATTTAAGATAATCACGAAAAAGCAGCGTACTTATATTAACTTAACTTCGCCACTTCTTTGATTTTTCCGTAAGAAATAAGACAGCCACCCTATTTTCATGTTCTGGTGAGATACATGAAAAACAATGTGGCTGTCAGTATAGGAAGTGTAGCACTTATTGAAAAAGTTAACGATGAATATCA
>JAUYQE010000014.1 GCA_030695605.1 Nanobdellota archaeon | reverse complement strand
CAGTAACACCTCATTTTGGTTGCTTTTCCAATCAAACAAAATGGTTACTGCTTTATTTATTTATCACTCACTTTCTGAATTGTGCCGTTGGTTCAGAAGGAAATGCTTACATGCTCTCCAGAAGATCAACAAACCGAGCATAGATCTCGGTAGAGATATAGAAGCCAGAAAGGATCATCTGCTGAAGAACGTCTTTAGCTTCATCTCGGGATATTTTTTTCTTTTTGACAGCGAGCAGCAGCACGTAGAGCATGCCATGAGCCTCTACGCCGGAGAGTGTTGCATACGCCTTAGCAGTGTCATCGTCAAGGAGAAGGCGATATTTTTTCTTTGCAGCGAGAGAAATCGCTTCCGTTTCCCCTTTCCCCATAACGGCCGTCCGGAGCAGGGGCTTTACTTTTTCGGTGAGGATCCAACCGTCAGCAATTCCCTGGCGAAGAGCCAAAGCTTCGGCACTTTCTGCTTGGGCCAGAACTTCTTCAACAACGGCTGGAGGAATAATAATCCTCTCAAAACACGCTTTCAGTAATTGAAGTTGCCCTACTTTTCCCAGAACTATCAGTGGAGAAGCGTTGGAAACTATCATCGGAGGGCAGCTTTAAAATCTTTTTCCAACGAGGCCAAAGAATAATGGAGTGGCACTTTCCGCTCAGCCGCGATATACATAAAATCGGCGAGAGGAAGCTGGGCAAGTTCGGCAGCTTTACCCAAAGAAACTTCTTGCTTCGCATATTTCTCCAAAGCCAGTTCTTTCAGCTTTTGTTTTACCGCTGCAAAGAGCAACTCCCGAATGACTTTGGATTTATCGCTTTTCTCTTCTTCGGCGACGTACTGAATATCGTGAATTAATTCATCCGAAAGGCGGGTTCCCACCATTGTTGACATAAGCATCACCCGTTGTTAACGTTTATTATCAAATGTTATCATTCTTTAAAAATGTTTCTCTTCGAAACTCCGAACCGTGAATTGCACCCATAATCTTTATAAAAACTGCCCATATTTTTCCACTCATGGAAGCCACCGTCATGAATTTCCGCCGAGGAAGGCACACCCAGAACACCAAGCAGATGATTCTGCAGGTAGCCGAGACGCCGGAAGAGGCGCAGAAGGCTATTGGAAAAACCGTGGTATGGGCTTCTCCAGCGGGCAAGGAAATAAAAGGAACGATTTCTGCTCTCCATGGCCGCAAAGGCCACGTACGGGCTATTTTTGCCGAGAAAGGCTTGCCGGGGCAGGCGCTCGGGCAGAAAGTGAACGTGGAGTGAGCCGGAGCATTATTCTTTTGAAAGAATTCTAAAAAGCATACAGAAATGTTTAAATAGAATGTATGTTTAAACATAAACATGGTCACCAAAACTATAACCATCACCAAGGAAGCATACGACTTGCTCGGTCACCTAAAGAGCAAACAGGAAAGTTTTAGCCGCTTTTTTATGCGGCTTGCGAAAGAACGAAGTATTGCGGAGAAATATTTTGGTGTTCTCAAAAGCGATAGCGTAGCCGCCCAGAAAAAGCTGCAGGAAATACGCACGAACCTCGCCAAAGATATGGAAAAGAGGGAACATGTACTTTTTGGACACCAGCGCCATTCTTGAGCTCTTGTATGGAACTGAAAAAGGAGAGCAGATACGCAGCGTGATAACAGAGAAGCCTTTGGCGATCTCTTCTATCAGCATTCACGAATTATTTGTTGGGTTGAAAGAGAAAGAACTGCTTCCGCTGACCAATTTTCTACGGGAGATAGCCGTTCTCGACTTCGATAAAAAGGCGGCTCTGAAGAGTGCAGAGCTTGCTCGGGAACTGAAAAAAAGAGGAAAAATGATTAATGCCATTGACCTCTTCATTGCGGCAACAGGTCTGGTTCACGGATATCGATTAATAACGTGCGATAGGCATTTTCTGAATATAGAACAGTTGGATGCCCAGGTTTTCTAGAAGATGGTGAAGGTAGCTCGGGCAGAAAGTGAACGGGGAGTGAATCAAGAGCGCTCTTTCGTGCTTTCCAAATATTTTTCAACCCGTGTCTGAAGCGTTTTAATATACAGTTGAAATTGCAGCTGTGCTTCTTTCCAATCTTTTTCTTGGAAGAGAGTTCCATAATAGTTGACGCCATTCCTTTTGGTTCGCACTTTCTCCAGAAAGTTCCAATCAAATTCCAGTTCCGGATACTGCGCACAGAGGTAGGCAAAAAGGCAATGATGATTTCTTGACTTTATTTTATCAACCAGCAAATAGGCTTCCGCTAGTTGATGAAGAACATCGTAATGCATCTTATAGGCAGAGTTCCAGCGTTTTTTCTCTGCAGCGTCTTTGGCACTTTGAAAATCCTCTTTCGCGATGGTCAGATTGGCAAAAATTCTTTCTCGAACACCATCTTGGTCAGTGAGAATATTCCCTTCCCGGACGCACCAGTCACCGGCTTCTTTCTCCGTCTTAAACTGCCGCATGCTTGAGAACCTCGGGAGGAATATCGCCTTTGAGCACCATGCCTTTTAAAATGTTCCGTAACAACGGGGCTCCTAACTGCCGCAAGTCCTCCTCCTGTTTTCCGGAAAAAATCTGTATCTCTCTCTGCAGCTTGGAGAGGTACGGGCCTAAGCCGAGCTGGTCAATATCGCCATAGAGAAAAAGGTCAATATCGCTTTCTTTATACCAGTCGCCCCGGCTAAAGCTCCCGAAGAGGATGACCGTTTTAGCTTTTTCCAAAGAGGAGAGGTAATCAAGCAGGCCGGACTCATAGAGCTTGGTCAGGGCAAACAGCTTTTTGGCATTCCGATAATGGACAGCGGTGTGGTTTGCTATAAAGTACGGCATTTTTTTTCGGGGCTTTATGCGTGTGATGAGCTGTTCATTATGAAGTTTTTTCAGCCAGGCATTGGTTTGGGCTCGGCTCAAGCCGGATGATTTTCTCAGCTGCTCAAAATGCCACTGTTTGGCCGGCTCGTTAAAGAACAGTTCTTTCATGGTTTCTTTCTTTGGCATTTTAGTATGGTTATGGCATACTATTATTTAAATGTTTGTGGAAAACCCTCCGGAAGCTTTTTATAATAATTTGTTATTTTTTATTACAAATAATAATAATATGGTACAATCCATCGTAGAACTGGGAGAGCATGAAAATAGGGTTTTAACTATTGTCAAAGGGAAATACGGCTTAAAAAACAAGTCAGATGCCGTTAACTTAGTTATTGACTTCTTTGAAGGCGAATTTCTTGAGCCAGAGTTGCGGCCGGAATATCTAGAAAAGCTAAAACTCAGAGAACAGCAAAAAGGACTTCGTTTTAAGTCAGTGCAGGAGCTCAGGAGGAGCATCGAGCATGCGTGAATTTGAAGTCAAGCCGCATCTACAAAATATCCTCAGAAAGCTGCACAAAAAGGACAAAGTTGCTTATGAAGCAGTCATGAAGAAAATTGAGGAAATTGTTGAATCCTCAACCATAGAACACTACAAAAATTTGCGCTATGATTTGAAAGACAAAAAGCGTGTTCATGTGGCCACTCATTTTGTGCTTATCTTTTCTTATGACAAATCAAAAGATTTCATTACCTTCCTTGATTTTGAGCATCATGACGCGGTGTATGGGAGATAAGTATTTTCTGAAGAACAAATGAAATCCACCAAAAAACAGAATGTTATGGAAAAGTACTCTGGTGTTCTTAAAAGTGATAGCGTAGCTGCCCGGGAAAAAATAAAGAAGATACGCACGGAGCTTGCAAGAGACTTATCTATCCGGATTTTTACTTACAGGTAAGCAAATCCCCCAATTTATAAAGCAGAGTTACAGGGAAATGGGGCTCAAAAATATTGCTATTCCTTTCCCAGCATTTCCCTTACCCGCTGCTCAACTGCCAATCCGGCTTCCCCGTCGGTTAAGATTTTCTGGAAGGTCTTGCTGGCATTCTCGACAGCAGACGCGATGGAACCCCAGAGATAGTCGGGAACCGATTGTTTATTGCTGAGCATTTGCACATTCTTTGTTATCGACGCGACATGGGTTTCTAAGGTTTCTACGTCTCGCAGCAAATTTCCTTTATACAGTTTCAGCTCGTCTCTCAGTTCTTTGGGAATAGTCAAATCTGCCGTTTCTCCCAGCAATTTTGCAACTAAAGCGGCATAGACGCCAACCTCAACTTTCAGTGCCTCAATCTTGGCAATCTCCGCTTTCCCTCTTCGCCAGCTGTCTTTAATCAGCGGAGCATTCCTCTGGGCGGCAGCCTGTTGCAATCGTCCGAGAATCTTAGCAGCTTGTCCGACTTTCCGGGCAATCTTCCGTAAATCTTGCCGAACATTTCTCTCTTTTTTTCTGGCTTTGGTAGATGCTTTTACGGCAGTAGTTTTCCTCTTTTGCTGTATGTCAGTAATCCGGTCTTTAAACTCATCTTCCGATAAAGCTTTCTTTCCTTTCGTCGAAGAAAATGGCCAAATCAATATATGAAACATATTTGTGCACCTCTTTTTATTGGTTTTTTCTTAATCAGGATCTTCCCAAATCTTCCCGGACTTTTTGTTCAAGTGCTAAAGCTGCTTCGCCGTCGGTAAGAATCTTCTGGAAAGAGGTACTGGATTCGGAAATTGCCCGGATGATCCATTGCCAGAGCTGATCTCCAGCAGGAGTGGTATCTTTGATTTGTTGAACGAAACGAGTAAGACTCGCCACAAACCTCTCCATCCTACTCGTCTCTTTGAGAAGATCAGCTTTGTACACATTCAATTCGGCTTTTTCAGGAGCAGGCACGGGTAAATTTACCGTTTCTGCCAGTACTTTTGCTGTTAAGGCTGCATAAGCGCCGATCTCCACTTTCAGTGTTTCCAACTTCTTAAGCTCACCTTTCCATCTCTTCCAGTCTCCGGTAATAACTTTTGCTTTTTCCGTGGCAACAGCTTTATACAAGCTAGAAAGGATTTGCGCAGCTTCTTTCACCTTGCGGCTAATCTGTCGTAAATCCCGGCGGACTTTCCGTTCCTCTTTCCGTGCTTTAGACGCAGCTTCTTCTGCAACGAGTTCTCTCTTCTGTTTGATGGCTTCTTTCGTCCCTGCAAAATCTGCGGCAGTCAACGGCGTCTTGGCTTTGAGCCCCGTAAGCGGAGCAATAAACGTATTCCACGCCCAGATACCCCCGCCGATGACGAGAGATATCCAGGAAAGGATGATGATGACATCAATGATGGTTGCAAGTGCACTCCCAAAACTATCCCTAAAATTAGGAAGAAGTGCGTCGAGGATGTAATAAAACACCAAGATCGCCAGCGGCACAAACAAAAACTTGTAACCCGTGAGCGTTGCTCCAGACTTATGGAACACATATCCCAGAATTGCCATAAAAGCCGCAATGACGATGAGCGCGAAAAAACGCCCAAAAGCCTCAGAAAAAAGCAAGGCGCCCCGATCCATGGCCAGCCAAGAAGCAAAAGTCGCAGCTAATGACAAAGTAACGGCTAAAACTGTTGGGGCATTTCCCGTCCATCCCAGGGAACTGCCAATTTTTTTCGCACCAATAACAAAGAGGGCCGTAAGGATGGCAAAGAGAATAATGAAACTCGTAAACTGAGAATACCGAATCATATAATCAATAAGCTCGCTGCCGGTAGCAAAAACATCCCCAATATCCGCCGCTACTAACGGAATCCCAAAAAGAAATACGAAAAGAAGTGAAAAACTCTTTTTTAGCTGCATGATATCACCAATATTTGTAGGTGTCATTAAACCTTAGCCTTATTTAAGCATTTCTTTTCCCAACGCTCCAATTCCCCCAAACCCCACAATAAACTTTATAAATACCCCTCATTCCAAGACCCAAGTATCGATATAATCGCTCAAAACCACAGAAAAATGACCAATATCCTGAAAGTCGACCCCGGCGAACTGCTGCAGAAAACTGCTCTAGCACTGAAAAAGGAAAAGCTGGTGCAGCCCACTGCTTGGAGTTTATTTGTGAAAACCGGCCATCATAAAGATCGCCTGCCCGAAGACGCTGACTGGTGGTATATGCGTTCAGCAGCCGTGCTGCGCAGCGTTGCCAAGCTCGGCCCTATAGGAACCCAAAAGCTCCGCACCAAGTATGGCGGCAAGAAAAACCGCGGGCACAAGCCCGAGCGCTTCTATAAAGCAGCAGGCTCTATTCTCCGCAAAATCCTGCAGCAGCTGGAAACAGCGGCATTGATAAAACAAGTGCAGAAAGGCGTGCATAAAGGAAGAATCTTAACGCCAAAAGGAACATCCTTCCTGGATAAGATTGCGATTCAGGTTGCAAAGGAAGCGAAAAAGAAGGAAGCATAAGCACCATGTCTCACTACAAACATCCTGCAAAAAAGAAACGGCTCATTAAGAAGAGCACGCAAACCCGCTGGGCTCCTTTCTGGACCGTCTTCAAGATCTATGGCAAAGGCCGAAAAGTGCATCCCTCCCGCCATACTGCCGTGAAGAGAAATTGGCGGAGAACGAAAACCAAAGCATAAAGAACATGGCCAAACAACCTGCATCTATTCTGGAGCGAACCTATACGGTTCCTTTGCGGAAAGAGTTCCGCAAGTCGCCGCGCTGGAAGCGCACCAAGAAAGCCGTTATCGCTTTGCGGGAATTTCTTGTCAAGCACATGAAATCGGATCACGTCCGCATCGGCAAAGAGCTCAATGAAGCGCTCTGGGTGCGGGGCATCAAGAATCCGCCGCACAAAGTGAAGCTCATAGCCAGAAAAGATGCGGAAGGTGTCGTCACGGCAGAACTCTTTGGCGTGCAGAAAGAAGAGCCGAAAGAAAGCAAGAAGGAAAAAGCGGCAAGGAAAGAGAAAAAGAAAGAAGCGATGGCAGAAAGTACCGCAACCAAAGAAGAGAAAACTGAAACCGTGAAAGAGGAGGCATAATCACCATGTGTTCTTTTGGCAGTGCTTGTGGAGCGGTACATCCGCAGAAGAAAGAAAGGTCGCTGTATGAGCCGATAAGCTATGAGTCAAGCACGTCGTATCAGTAGGCAAATTTTTCTCAACGGAAAATATATAAACTATTTTCACTTTTAAAATTAAAAATGACTAAATTCACTCTTCTTATCGAAAGAGACGAAGACGGTTGGCTCGTCTCTGAAGTTGTTGAATTACCGGGCTGCCATACCCAGGCAAAAACCATGGATCAGCTTCTGAAGAGAACGAAAGAAGCCATCCAAGCCTACCTCGGCGAAGAAGAATACGCCCCAGAGTTTGCTCAGGAGTTTGTCGGAATCCAAACTGTAGAGGTCTAATTCTTGGCCAAGCTGCCAAAATTAACGGGAAAAGAAGTAGCAAAGATCGTCGAGAAACTGGGATTTGTTCATAGCCACACGACGGGAAGCCATATGGTCTACAAGCATCCGGACGGGCGGCGAACAACCATCCCGCATCATGCGGGAGAAGAGATTGGCCCGGGTCTTCTGACGAAAATTATCAAAAAGGATTTAGGGATAACACGAGAAGAATTTCTTACCTACATGAAATCATGAAAATGCGAGAAAGTGCCTCAACACAGATTGAAGCCCGTGGCTTGACGGAGGCGCTTTCTTAACCCCGCATTTTCAGGAGCAGAAAAATGGCAACGACCATTTTTTGCTCCAAAAAACAATCTCTGTTGTTTTTGTGGACACGAAAAAGCCAAGAGCCATTAATCTATGGGCTAAAGCCTATAGCTTTCGGGCTTTTTCCGTGTGATTGAAGAGGAGAAAATCAAACAACTTTCTTTCTGAAATTTTCACCCTCCCCCCAACAGCGCAAACGACACGGCAAAATAAATCACAATCGACGTTACGTCCGAGATGATCGTCGCCAAAGGCCCGCTGCCCAAAGCGGGGTCCAGCTGCAGCTTATTGATAATAAACGTAACGGCGAGCGACGTAAAGCTGCTGGACAGCAGGGCCAAGAACATGGCAATTGCTACAACCAAAGCAATGAAAGATTCTTTCCAAAAAAGATTAACAATCAGCAGCATGGTCAAGCCCACGACCACCGCCAAGAGGCTGCCGATCAGCATTTGCTTAAAGACATAGCTTCGTAAGCGCAATTCTTTTCCCATCAGGGCCAAATCGCGGACAAAAAGCGTTTGATGCTGGATGCCGAGGGCCGCAGCCATGTACAAAATGGCGGGAATAAAAAAAGCCAAAATAATGTACTGTTCGAGGACAGTTTCAAAAAGGCTAATGAATCCTGCAGCCATGCTGATGCCCACTAAGCCCACCAGCAGCCAGGGCAAGCGGTGCAGGATGCCTTTGAAAAGAGGAACGGCCAGCGTATTTTCATAATTAAGGTGCGCTTTGTGAATGCCGGCAAAAGTCAGCACATCTTCCCGCAAGGCGCGATTGAGGATGAGCAGAATCTGCCGCATAGGCACCACGCCGAGAAGCTTGCCTCGTTTTACAACGGGAATGGCTTTGATGTTGTGCTTCACGGCTAAATCCGCCGCTTTTTCCTGATGCGTTTCTGGAGAAACTATCACCATGTTTTTCTTCATCAAGGCGCCCAGCTTCGTATCTTCCGGATGCCGCAGCAAATCTTTCAGGGAAGCAATCCCTTCTAAGACGCCGCGATTATTCACCACGTACACATAATCGGTCATTTTCAGCTCTTCAGCAGGCGACCGCAATCGATGGAGAACGGATTTTACGGTCTCATCTTTTTTTGCCAAAGGCACTTCCGTGATAGCCCGGCGGGCAGCAGTATGCGGGGGGTAATGCTTTAACGAAGCAGGAGAAAGAGCTAATGAAAAAAAACCTCTTTTAACCATGAAGAAAGAAAAAGAAGTTTGAATATATAAAGCTCATCCTTAGCCGTCTGAGAAATTCTCGACGAAACTATTTTAAAACAGCCCAAAGAATGAA
This sequence comes from Nanobdellota archaeon, assembly GCA_030695605.1. Lineage (GTDB taxonomy): Archaea > Nanobdellota > Nanobdellia > Woesearchaeales > GW2011-AR9 > JAUYQE01. Next base: position 3,098 of record JAUYQE010000014.1, on the reverse strand, counting down.
GGTCTTATGGATAATCAGACACCCCAACGAAAACTCCTCATCAAGAAAGAAGCCGAAGGAACTTTTGGCAAGCCGCCGGAAGACCGTTCGACAGCAGAGCTCCTCACCTACGGCGTCATCAATCTCGACAAGCCCAAAGGGCCGACGTCCCACCAGGTTTCCGATTACGTCAAGAAAATCCTGCCCTGCAAGCGCGCCGGGCATTCCGGAACTTTAGATCCTGGAGTAACCGGCGTGCAGCCCGTGGCCATTGGAAAAGCCACACGCATAACCCAATTTCTCCTGACGGCTCCGAAGGAATACGTCGGCATCATGCATCTGCACAAAGACATCACGGAAGAAACGCTCAAAAAAGCTGCCGAACAGTTTGTCGGTAAAATCCTGCAGCTCCCGCCGGTGAAAAGTGCTGTAAAAAGACAGCTGCGGGAACGGGAGATTTATGCGTTTGAGATCCTGGAGATGAAAGGCCGCGAAGTGCTCTTCCGCGTGCGGTGCCAGGCGGGTACTTATGTGAGAAAATTTTGCTTGCATCCCCAGACAGCAATTTTAACGACGGAGGGGTCTTTGAGTGCTTCTGATTTTTTTTCTTATCATCCCAATGTATATTCATACCATCGAGGCAAGATGATTGAAAAAAAACCTTCTGCAACTCAAAAAATTCCTTCTCCCACGAAATTAGTTAAAATTACTATATCTTCTGGAGTAAGCTTTATAGTGACACCGGATCACGAGCTTTTGGCTTCTCTAACAGAAGGGTACAAGATGGTTGAAGCACAGGCCCTTAAAGAGGGGGATTATCTTGTAAAAAGCCTCATGTTTCCTAACCATTCAAAAGAATATGTCATTGCCGACTTGTTAGACGACAACTATTTGATACAACAAGAAGAGATTAAAGAACAGTGTAAACGAGCTTTTATTACAAAGTATGGAAGTATCCGGGCAATGTATCGTGCTCTCAAACTGGATAGAAAAACGTTTTTACCCCATGCTGATTATGCAATTACTATCCGCCACTTAAAACTTGCAGGGATTTATGAAAAAGTTAAAAAAAACCTTCATACCTTCAAAACACAAAAAGGCACCATTATCGACTTGAAAGAATTGAATGAAAATTTCTTTTATCTGTTAGGTTTAATTGCTTCTGACGGAAACAACACAAAAGAGAAAAAAACGGAGCGCTACACAAGAATAAAATTTCATAACAACGAAGAAGCGCTTATTAATAAGTTTTTAGCAGTATATGAAAAACTATTCCCTTCGATTCCCATTTCGAAAAAAAAGGTAACCGCGAAACTTTGGCAGCTGGACACCTCGAATAGTCTTTTAGCGACTATAGCCGCTTCATTGGGTGTAAAAAGCCCCCAGAAAAAGTCATCGTTGGCACCACTCCTCAATGTAACAGAAGATCTTATTCGCTCATTTTTACGAGGATATTTTGATGGAGACGGCTCGATATACCACAAAAAGACTCCTACAAATGATAAGAGCAAAATCTGCATCCACACCATTAGCTGTGGGGATGCTGTAACCCTCCATAAAATGTTACTAAAAGTGGGCATCCCCAATAAAATCTTCAAGAGAGACAAGAAAATTTATGAGTCGTCCCTCGTTAAAAAAAGGTGCACGTTATATGATGTTACTATTGGTAATATCCCCGCAGAGAAAAAGTTCATAAAAGAGATTGGGACTATGCATCCCAAAAAAGCAAAAAAGTTTAAAGAGCTATTAGACTTAAAATATGAAGCGGGATCGGATGACCACCTGTATCTCGGCCTGCATTACAAAGAAGAAATTAGAAAGAACAAATCGAGGCTATACTCCCTGGGAGGAAATGTATCTCGAATTCTCGGTACCAAAGTTCCCATCACCAGGGCTTTCTATAAAAAAGCTTCTAAGCGAGTAAGCTTGCCCATTTTAGATGAGTTTATTATCGAAAAAATTAATTCGATAGAAATCGTACGGGGGGGAGGGTACGTTTATGACCTCACCGTCCCAGAAACCCATAATTTTCTTATAGAGACGGGTTTTGTTTCATCAAATTGCCATGATCTGGGCAAAGCCCTGGGCAGCGGAGCGCACATGGCAGAACTGCGCCGGACGCAAGCCGGCCCGTTTACGGAAAAAGACCATTTGGTTACTCTGCAAGACCTGCTGGATGCCTACCACTATTACAAAGAAGAAAACAACGAAAAATTCCTGCGCTATTGCCTCCAGCCCATCGAAAAAGCAGTGGAGCATCTGCCCAAATGCTGGCTCTTTGACAGCACGCTGAGAAGTGTCAGCCATGGCCGTGATATTGGAGTGCCGGGCATCAGTAAGCTGGAAGAATTTCCGAAAGGAGCACTCATCGCTCTGCTGACTTTAAAAAACGAGCTCGTCGCTATCGGTGAAGCGCAGATGCCTGCAAATGAAATTCATGCGCAGGAGAAAGGCTTAGCCATTGTCGTCAAGAAGGTGTTTCTGGAAGCGATGTAGGCAGGATGGAAAGCCGCGTTATTGCTCTTCTGGTGTCAAAAAGGAAAGGCAATTCTGTCCCCTGTGCTGAATTTCTTTTAGCCTTGCTAAAGCATACGCACAGGTGGGGCTTACTGCTAACACTCTTTTGTATGCATGAATCGCTTTTTCTTTATCTCCCAAAGAAAACCAAGCATCCCCAAGATTATTTATGAAAACTACATCTGAAGGTTTTACATCGATAGCTTTTTGGTAATCTTCAATGGCTTTCTGAGCATGACCTAACAAAAAGTATGTATACCCCCGATTATTATAAAAACATGCCAAATCTAACTCTTCATCGCTTCTGGTAATAGCGATAGTGAGATCTTTAATCGCACTTTCTAAATCTCCAAGATGGCGCCTGGCAGCACCACGCACAGCATACACCAAAGCATGGCCATCGTTTAACCGAAGCGACGCATTTATGTCATTTATTGCACCCCGATAATCCCCCAGCCTCTCTTTGGCAATTCCTCGGTTCCCCAAAATAACGCTATATGATGGGTCTGCTTTCTCTTTTCCACATGCCAAAGCAACATTGTAATCGTCTATCCCCTCTTGCACTTTTCCTGCTTCTACTCTCTTTACACCACGAGAGTTGA